>CAMDWC010000208.1 GCA_945878825.1 Haliscomenobacter hydrossis DSM 1100 | reverse complement strand
TCTATTATATTTAGAAATTATTAGGCTCTTGAAAGGGCTAAATTCTTAAATGTAAACGGAATGAGTAGTGGAACAACGGAATCTTTTTCTTTAAAAGATAAAGTAATAATTGTCACAGGAGGTTATGGAATCCTTGGAAAATCCTTTAGTGAAGCCATAGCACTGGCAGGAGGAAACGTAGTTATTTTGGGAAGAGATGAGCATAAAGGTCTGTCAGCCGTTAAGAATATTGAAGCAAAAGGAGGGATTGCATTTTTTGCTCAGGCTGATGTCATGGATGAAGATTCATTGAAACGTGCGAAGGATTTGATTTTACAACGTTTTGGAAAAATAAGCGGCTTAGTAAATGCTGCGGGAGGCAATGTGCCCGAGGCAGTTTTACAACCCGAGGCTGATATATTTTCCCTCAGTATGAGCGGAATGAAAAAAGCGCTCGATTTAAATGTTTGGGGAACCCTTCTGCCTACTCAGATTTTTGGTGCCGAACTGGTCAAAGAAGAAACGGGAAGTATTGTGAATATTTCATCGGTGAGTACCGTCAGACCATTAACTAAAGTTCTGGGTTACAGTATGGCTAAGTCAGCGATTGATGCCTATACAAAATGGTTTGCCATTGAAGTAGCTAATCGTCACGGTGACAAGATAAGAGTGAATGCCTTAGTGCCGGGGTTTTTTCTAACGGATCAAAACAGAGCGCTGCTTACCCAGCCTGATGGTTCGCTGACTCCGCGCGGACAATCCATCATAAAACAAACCCCATTTAAAAGATTTGGAAGTCCAAATGAATTAATTGGCGCGCTGATATGGCTTCTCAGCGATGCCTCAAAGTTTGTTACTGGCACAAATGTTAGGGTCGATGGTGGTTTTATGTCCTCCAGTGGGGTTTAATTTAACAATTTAATCATACAACTATGTTTACGGGGCTTTCGCCAAATAAAAAAACGATGATACCAACGATGCGCTGGTACGGACCAAATGATCCTGTTTCCCTTTCCGACATTCGTCAATCGGGATGCACTGGCATCGTTAGCGCGCTTCACCATATTCCAAATGGCGCCGTATGGACAAAAGAGGAAATCCTTATCAGAAAAAAGATCATTGAAGCCGCTGGATTAACCTGGGATGTAGTAGAAAGTCTTCCCGTTAACGAGGCTATTAAAACACAGAATGCTGGTTTTGAGGATTATATAAAAAATTATAAGGAATCGATGCGTAACTTAGCGGCCTGCGATGTTCGGGTGATTACTTATAATTTCATGCCTATTTTAGATTGGACGAGAACCGATCTGGTTTTCAAACAGCCTGATGGTTCTTTAGCTTTATTGTATGAAAGGGCTGCTTTTGTTGCTTTTGATTTATTTATATTGAAGAGAAACGGAGCTACTGCAGACTACAGCCCGGAGGAAATACACAGGGCTACGGAGAGGTTTAACAATATGTCTTCCGAAGAAAAAGTTCTTTTGGAAAGTAATATGCTAAAAGGTCTTCCTGGTAGTGAGGAAAGTTTTACCCTGAATCAGTTTCAGGCTGCCCTCGATACTTACGCTAATATTGACAGTAAAAAATTAAAGGCGAATCTGCAGCATTTTCTAAAGGAAATTATTCCGGTTGCTCAGGAATGTGGGGTGGTTATGGCTATTCATCCCGACGATCCTCCTTTTAATTTACTGGGCTTACCCAGAATCATGAGCTGTGCAGATGATGTCAGAGATATTATACAGGCAGTTTCAGCAAAGGAAAATGGATTGTGTTTTTGCACGGGGTCTTATGGCGTGAGAGCAGATAATAATTTGCCGGAAATGGTAAAAGAATTTGGAGAAAGAATTCATTTTATCCACCTTCGAAGCACTACCCGAAATAAAAATGGCGACTTTTTTGAAGACAATCATTTAGAGGGCGATGTGGATATGTATGAGGTCATAACAGAGATTGTTCACTGGATGCGTACCCGAAATATTTCCATTCCCATGAGACCTGACCATGGGCATCAAATGTTGGATGATTTGAAGAAAACAACCTATCCTGGATATTCTGCTATTGGTCGTTTGCGCGGTTTAGCTGAATTGAGAGGTACGGAATATGCCATTCAACGATTTATCGATTAATATTAATAACCCAAACAAATAAATTATTAGTTATGAAAAAAGTAGTGACTTTCGGTGAAATCATGCTCAGATTAGCATCTCCGGGGTATCTTCGGTTTTCTCAATCTACCCAGCTGGAGGCAACTTTTGGTGGTGGAGAGGCAAATGTTGCCGTTTCTTTGGCAAATTACGGTATTCCAGCTTCTTTCGTTTCCCGATTGCCCAAGAATGATATTGGCGACTGGGCTATTCAAAACTTAAGAAAATATAATGTTCAGACACAAGATATTTTAAGAGGTGGTGAGAGAGTGGGTATCTATTTCCTGGAAACGGGCGCCGTGGCCAGGGCAAGTAAAGTGGTCTATGATCGTGCTGGTTCCGCTATAGCTGATATTCAACCTGGTATGCTCGATTGGGAAGCTATTTTTAAAGATGCTAATTGGTTTCACTGGACGGGAATTACCCCTGCACTTTCTGAAGGGGCAGCTGCAACCTGTCTGGAAGGTATTAAAATAGCCAATAAATTGGGTGTCACCGTTTCTACAGATTTGAATTTCAGGAAAAATTTATGGAAATATGGAAAAACCGCAGCAGAGGTAATGCCAGAATTAGTCGCAGGTTGTGATGTCATTTTGGGAAATGAGGAGGATGCTGAAAAGGTTTTTCATATTCAACCAGAAGGGGTCGATGTGACAGCAGGTCATGTGGAAGCTGCCGCTTATGAATCGGTTTGCCGTCAGTTGGTAAAGAGATTTCCTAGAGCAAAAAAGGTGATCATTACCTTAAGAGGTTCTATTAACGCTAATCATAATACCTGGGCAGGTACCTTGTTTAATGGCGAAGAAATATTCTTTTCACCTCAGTACGATATTACCCATATTGTCGATAGAGTAGGGGGTGGTGATTCCTTTATGGGAGGCTTGATTTGTGGTCTGTTAACCTATCCCGATGATGATCAGCAGGCACTAAATTTCGCTGTAGCTGCCTCTTGTTTAAAACACACCATTTATGGCGATTTTAATCTGGTCACCGTAGATGAAGTAAAAAATCTTATGAAAGGGGACGGGTCTGGCCGCGTTTCCAGATAATTAATTGAACTTTAAATTTTGAGAATATGAGTAAATCACCTATTGGAAATCAACGTTGGATAGTCGTTGCGCTTCTTTTCTTTGCTACTACCATTAATTACATTGACCGACAGGTTATTGGTTTGTTGAAACCTACGCTCGAGGTGGAATTTGGTTGGTCAGAAAAGGATTATGCCAATATTGTCATGGCATTTACAGCTGCTTATGCCCTGGGATTACTTGTATTTGGCAGAATTATTGATAGAATAGGTACTAAAATGGGTTTTAGTATCTCCATTGTTTTTTGGAGTATTGCTGCTTGCTTGCATGGAGTAGTTAAGACAACCTTTGGATTTGGTATTGCCAGAGCAGCCCTGGGATTGGGTGAATCCGGTAATTTTCCCGCCGCCATTAAAACGGTAGCAGAATGGTTTCCAAAAAAGGAAAGAGCTTTAGCCACAGGGATTTTTAACTCAGGTGCCAATATTGGTGCCGTTTTTGCTCCCATTTTAGTCCCAACCATTCTGGCTTTGTACGGCTGGCAGGAAGCATTTATTATAACCGGTGCTATCGGGTTTGTTTGGTTAATATTTTGGTTGTACTATTACGAAATTCCAACCAGACACAAAAAAGTAACGGAAGCGGAACTTGCTCATATTCATAGCGATAATGAAGAAGACACAGGTAATGAAAAACCTATTACCTGGGGAACCTTATTTCGCGTGAGGCAAACGTATGTATTTATTGCAGGTAAATTATTGACAGACCCCATCTGGTGGTTTTTCTTATTCTGGTTGCCTTCTTATTTTTCAACCAGCTTCAATCTCGATCTCAAAAAACCAGGTTGGCCATTAGTTATCATATATATGGCGACGTCTATTGGCAGTATTGGCGGAGGGTATCTTTCTTCTTACTTTATTCAAAAAGGATGGCCTGTTTATAAAGCCAGAAAAACAGCTATGTTTATTTTTGCTCTTTGTGTACTGCCAATCATGTCGGCCAAGTATGCTACAAATATGTGGGTTGCCGTAGCCCTTATCAGCTTAGCTGCAGCAGCACATCAAGCGTGGAGCGCTAATATTTTTACCGTTGCTTCTGATATGTTTCCTAAAAAGGCCATCAGTTCAGTCGTAGGTATTGGTGGTATGGCCGGATCTTTAGGAGGTGTTTTATTTCCAATTTTTGTAGGCTACATTCTTGAAACTTATAGACAATTGGGCGATTCCACCGCAGGTTATAATATTATTTTCTTCGTTTGTGGTCTGATGTATATGCTGGCCTGGGCCGTTATGCACTTTATTAGCCCTAAAATGACTCCTTACAAAGAGTAGAATTATGTGTTATGAAATAGTTAAAAGAGCAAAAAGATATAAAGATCAGGTAGCTGTTTATTCAGAAGGTGAGGCATGGAAATATGGTTCGATTATTAATCGTGCGCAACATTTTGCTACTTTACTTTTAGGTCAAAAGGAGGATCTTGCGGAAGCCAGGGTAGCTTTTATGGTGAACCCCGGCGTCGATTATGTTTCTGTTCAATGGGCTATTTGGATTGCTGGTGGAATAGCAGTTCCACTCTGTTTAACCTATCCGCCTCCGTCTCTTGATTACGTTATTCAAGATACAGCGGCGGATTTCATTGTCGCCTCCGATGAATATTTGCCATTATTAGAACCCCTTTGTCAGGGAAAAAGACCTATTCGCTTATTTTCTATTTCCGGGATGTTGCATTCCAGAATGTTCCCTGAAAAATCTCTTCCCGTGTTGAATTTGTCGCGGAAAGCCATGATTTTATATACCAGCGGAACGACAAATTTACCCAAAGGGGTAGTAACAACCCACGCAAATATAAAGGCTCAAATTGAAATGCTGCATAAGGCCTGGAAATGGGAAGGTAAAGATAGAACCCTGTGTGTGCTGCCCTTGCATCATGTTCATGGAATCATTAATGTAGTTTGTTGTTCCCTTTGGGTAGGTGCAACCTGTGTTTTTTTTCCCAGATTTGATCCCAAAGAAGTGGTGGAATTACTGGAAATTCCCTCTCTTACCGTCTTTATGGCCGTTCCAACAATATATTATAAATTAATTACATATATAGAGGGTCTTTCCGACCGCCGGGCTGGTGAAATAAAGGGGAATCTCCTCAAAAAAAGATTAATGGTTTCCGGCTCAGCTGCTTTGCCGGTATCTGTGATGGAAAAATGGTATGCAATCAGTGGGCATTGGTTACTTGAACGATATGGAATGACAGAAATAGGTATGGCCATTTCAAATCCATATCGACGGGGTAAAAGAAAACCTGGTTTTGTTGGTTTGCCGCTGCCTACGGTGGACATAAGACTGGCCGCGGAAGATGGTAAAGAAGCTAAGGGCGAACCGGGTGAAATTCAAGTCAAAGGTCCTGCCGTTTTTCAAGAGTATTGGAGAAAGAAGGAAGTTACCGATGAGAGTTTTACGGAGGACGGTTGGTTCAAAACAGGCGACACTGCTGTTTTACTGGATGGTTATTATAAAATACTCGGAAGAACCTCCATTGATATCCTTAAATCGGGTGGATATAAAATTTCTGCCATTGAAATAGAAGAAGTCCTCAGACAATATGAAGGTGTGGACGATTGTAGCGTGGTGGGTATTCCCAATGAAGAATGGGGTGAGATTGTAGGAGCCGCTATTGTTTT
>CAMDWC010000207.1 GCA_945878825.1 Haliscomenobacter hydrossis DSM 1100 | reverse complement strand
TAGATGGAGGATTTTCAAAAAACAATATATTCATTCAAAGTTTAAAAATACAACTCCCTACCACGGAAATAATTGTATCTGAACCTACTTCAGGGGCATCATTAGGTGCGGCTATGCAAGTAAAGAGATGATACTATTATCTACATTTTACTGGAAAAAAGAAAAATGCAATGATTTTAGTCTAAGAATCAGAATAATTATATACTTTTAGCTAACAACTTAAAATTTAAACATTGAAAGTAGGATTATTCATTCCCTGTTATATGGATCAATTTTATCCACAAGCAGCCATTGCAACATACAAACTATTGCTAAAACTAGGCTGTGATGTAGCATATCCTGAAGGACAAACCTGTTGTGGTCAACCTTTGGCCAATGCAGGAAATGAGGCAGCGTCGAGAGGAAGTTACCTTCACTTTGTAACTATGTTTGAAAAATATGATTATATCGTTGCCCCTTCAGGAAGTTGTGTTTACCATGTGCGACATCATTTTGATACATTGGATCAAACCGATGCAGTTAAAAAAGTACGTGCACAGACGCTTGATTTAACAGAATTTTTACTTGACGTATTACAAATCAGCTCTTTACCCGCCAAATATCCACATAAAGTAGGATTACATCAAAGTTGTCATGGACTACGAGGTTTACATTTAGCCACTTCAAGTGAATTGGTGAACAAACCAGCGAACTCCAAACTACATGAATTATTAAGCATGGTAGAAGGCCTGACATTGGTTGAATTGGATAGAAAAGATGAATGTTGTGGATTTGGGGGAACCTTTTCTGTGAAAGAACCCGCCATTTCTGTAAAAATGGGTAAAGATCGAATTCGGGATCATTTTTCAAAAGGGGCGGAAGTCATAACCGCCGGAGATATGAGTTGCCTTATGCATTTAGAGGGCATAATATCGAGACAGAACATACCCATTAAAGTAATTCATATTGCTGAAATTTTAAATGCGGACGAAATATGATGCCACATGCGCAAAAAGCGGCTATTTTCAATAAAGACGAAGCGAGAACAGACTGGCACGATGCCTCTTTATGGATGGTTAGAAAGAAGCGGGACTTTGCAGTTTCCGAGATACCTGAATGGGAATTCCTAAGGGAATTTGCCTCCGACATAAAAATGCATACCCTGTCAAAATTAGATGATTACCTAGAAGCTTTTGAAAAAGCGGCGATTCAAAATGGTGCCATCGTGCATTGGGCTGCAGATGCAAAGGAGCATAATGATATCGTTTTATCTATTTTAAATAAGCACCAGGCGAAAAAAATGGTCAAGAGCAAGTCTATGCTCACCGAGGAATGTCACCTCAATGAATTTTTAGAACTTCATAATATCGAGGTTATCGATTCAGATTTGGGCGAAAGAATTATTCAAATGTTGAATGAACCACCCAGCCATATTGTACTACCTGCCATACATTTGAAGAAAGAAGAAATTGGAGAACTATTTCATAGAGAGTTACATACAGAAAAGGGAGCCACGGATCCGCAATATCTTACTGAAGCCGCACGGCATCATTTAAGGGAAAAATTTCATACGGCACAAGTTGCATTAACTGGTGTTAATTTTGGTATAGCTGAAACAGGAGAAGTAGTTGTTTGTACCAATGAGGGTAATGCCGATATGGGCGTTCATTTAACGCCTGTTCAAATACATAGCATGGGTATCGAAAAACTGATACCCAGGAGAAGCGACCTCGCAGTTTTTACCCGTTTATTGGCTAGAAGTGCTACTGGACAACCCGTAACAGTTTTCACCTCACACCATAGGAATCCAAAACCAGCGGGCGAAATGCATATTATTTTAGTGGATAATGGGAGGACGGAACAATTGGGTAAGCCTGATTTCCGAAGTTCCCTTAAGTGCATTCGCTGTGGCGCCTGCATGAATACTTGCCCCATTTACCGAAGAAGTGGCGGACATAGTTATGAGACCACTATTCCAGGGCCTATCGGCTCGATATTAACACCCGGTGTAGATTTAAAAAAACACGGACAATTACCCTTTGCTTCCACTCTTTGTGGATCATGCACCGATGTTTGCCCGGTTAAAATAGATATTCATACGCAACTTTATAAATGGCGACAGATTGTCAGCGAAGCAGGTTTGCCCGAAGGGGGAAATAAAACCATGATGAGCATAATGGGAAATGGCTTGGCCTCTCCCTCTTTTTTCCATCGCTTGGGTAATATCGGGAGGAAATTATTACGTCTTTTCCCCGGAAAAGAAAGATTTCTCTCCTTCACCGTATGGACAAAAGATAGAGATTTACCCAAAGCACCCGTCGAATCATTTAGGGAATGGTATGCAAAACAAGCTAGGGATGCCCAGTAAAGAAACTATTTTAACAAAAATAAAGGCCAATAGACCAAATCTTTGGCCGCTACCTGATGTTCCTATTTTCGAAACATCGGCTACTGACAAGAAGAAATTGTTTATTCAAATATTGGAAAGAGGAGGAAGTAAAGTACATTGTATCGACGATAGTACACAAATACATCAGGTAATAAATACTCATTTCCCCGAAGATAAAAGAATGGTCTCCGCCCTACCCTTTTTAGAGGGAATAGAAGGAATTACCACCCTTCATCCCGATTTTTATGAAGGGACTGAGGTAGCCATTATTGAAGGACTTATTGGCGTAGCTGAAAACGGAGCCCTTTGGGTAACTGAGAACGAACTGGGAAATGTACGCGTTTTACCCTTTATTGCTCAACATTTAGTCATGGTTATCAGTGAAAAAAACATCGTTGGAACCATGCACGAAGCTTATAAAATATTAGGACTACCCACTTCTGAGGGCTTCGGTGTATTCATCGCCGGACCCTCAAAAACCGCCGATATAGAACAATCATTAGTTATTGGGGCTCAGGGAGCTCGTAGTTTATTGGTCATCCTCATCCCATAATCTAGTCATTATGCTTTTAGAAAAACTTAGCGCCCACCTCGAAGAAGTAAAAGAATACGAAAGAGAACCTGTTCCAGCCTCCCGCTGGCGGGGATTTAAAAGTTTTCTTGGTATGTATGCGGGTGAGCACACAGCAGGTACCGAATTTGTCATCGGCCCTCTGTTTGTTGCCCATGGCGCTGGGGCTATGGATCTTATATTAGGTTTACTGCTTGGCAATTTTTTGGCCGTACTTTCGTGGGCATTTATCTGCGCGCCCATTGCCGTAAGAGAAAGAGTAACGTTATATTTTCTACTCGAAAAAATATGTGGTAAACACCTTACCAATGCTTACAATCTGGTCAATGCCCTAATGTTCTGCTTTTTAGCAGGTTCCATGATAGCCGTTTCAGCCACCGCAATAGGCATTCCATTTAATATACCGCTGGCAAAATTAACCGATTGGCTACCTTCTGGCTTACCCTGGATAATTATCGTAGTCCTGGTGGGAACCGTTACCACTTTTGTGGCTACTTTGGGCTACGACAAGGTAGAAAAGTTTTCAACTATTGCGGCACCCTGGATGATTTTAGTATTTTTAGCCGCAGCCATCGCTGTTTTACCCGAATTGGGGGTAAAAAACTGGGGCGATTTTTTTCAAGTTGCTCAAGATAAAATATGGACAGGAAAGCCCATGTCCGGTCAAAGTAAATTCACCTTCTGGCACATCTTATTTTTTGCCTGGTTCTGTAATATGGCTATGCACATAGGAATGGCCGATTTGTCCATACTAAGGTATGCAAAAAAATGGACTGCTGGCTTCGCTTCAGCAGGAGGAATGTACGTGGGACACTATATTGCCTGGTTGTCTTCAGGTATTTTATATGCACTTTTTCTTCAACAAAGCAACGAAAATTTAGAATTTGCACCGGGTCCTGTAGCCTATTCCGCTGCTGGTATTACCGGCGCATTATGTGTAATCATTGCGGGTTGGACAACGGCCAATCCCACCATTTATCGGGCGGGACTCGCTTTACAAGCTATCATGCCCAAAGCAAAAACCTGGAAGATAACCTTAGTTGTAGGCTCTTTAACCACTTTAGCCGCATGTTTTCCTGCTTTGGTCATGCAATTACTCGATTTTGTAGCCCTTTATGGCTTAATTCTCATGCCTATGGGAGCCATTATATTTATCGACTACTGGCTTTTTCCTCGCATTGGATTACAATCTAATTTGGCGGCAGTGAAAAATCTTACCTTTAATGTCGCTGCGTTAATCACCTGGCTCGGAAGTTTGTTAGCCTGTTATTTAATTGCCAAAACGACTGGATTGGAAATATTTTTTCTTGGACTTCCTGGCTGGTTTCTAGCTGCCCTGATTTATATTATTTCTTCTTATGCGTATCAAAAAAAATGGTCAAAATGAAGATATTACTAAAATTAATATCGATTGCGGGACTTATTATAACTATTCTACCTTCTATTGGGGTATTCTATGAGGTTATAAGTCAAGAGGAGAATAAGTATTTTATGCTTATTGGAACCATACTTTGGTTTGGACCTAAGATTATTTTTAAGGCAAAATAGGTATTATCCCGGATTCAGTTGCCTTTTCAACGATTCTATTTCCATTTGCAAGGCTATATTTTTTTGAATTTCAACAGCTGAACGTTTTTTCTCTGCCTCAACTCGTTTTTTCTCTGCCTCAACTCGTCTTTTCTGTAATTCAGTGCGCTTATTTGCGTTTTCCACTTGTTTTTTCGTCCGCTCGTAGCGTTTCTCCGATTTATCTAATAATTTATCTTTTTGGGCAATAACGATATCCTTTTTCCCAAGTTCCCGCTCAAATATCCTATCTATTTCATCTTCAACATCCATTTTATCTCGATATTCATCACTTGCAATGGCCCTACCCAGGCGTTCAACCATCTTCCAAACCAAAGGATCGTGAATATCACCTTGAAAATCAACTTGGTGCTTATCTGCTTTATCCTGGTACATCGGGCTGAATATCTGCATTACCCTATCCAGTTTACCACGGGATTCTATAGGCAACCTACCCACCTGTATCATATAAGAATCATGAGTTAGCAGTTCCACAAAATCTTTAACTCCTAAAATCTCTTCCGTAACCGCATCAACATACTCCCGTTTCACCTTAATGACCCCCGAGGGCACATTATTTAGCAGAAAACCTAAAAAATAAATAGTAATAATGGGTAAAGTGCGAAAAACAGCTTTGCCATCATTTCCGATCATCTGTCTTCCTTCCAGTAATTATCCCCCAGATAGCGTCTAAAACGCATCACATCAAATACCTGTTTTGACTTTTGTAACTCTATGAGCACCTTAAAAAAGCTACCATCCTTCTTCTTGATGATCGCTTTGAAGTCCAATCTTAAAATCTTAATACTATCGCTACTTTCAGTGGACGTTTCCTGCGGTTTAAATTCCAGCTGAACCACCTCCTCACCCAAAATGGTAGATAGTAAATCCCGGGCAATTTCAGCATCCTCCAGCAGATATTTAAACACAACATCATAAATAGGATTAGCGATAATCATGGGAATCTATTTTAATTCCAAGACAAGATAGGCTATTTAAACATCATCCGGGAAGACAAAAAACCAATATTTCCGATGTATTATAGAATATGGGAATAGTCCTAAAATATATTGGGGGAATTTGTGCTGCCAGGGGCAAAAGGGTATATAAGGGAAATTTGTGCCGCCAGGGGCTAAAAGGTAATTTTAGCCCATTTTTGCCGCCAGGGGCATGATAGTCTATAGACGTGTGACCCCGAGGGGGTCAGGCATGAAAAGTGTAAACTTTTTTTAGGATAGGTTAGTATCTATTTCTCATTTTCAAATATGGAATATCTTTTAATTTCTCAATATTCGGCATCTCATTCCGGATAAATAATTTTATTTGAGATCTTCTA
>CAMDWC010000206.1 GCA_945878825.1 Haliscomenobacter hydrossis DSM 1100 | reverse complement strand
CCCCGCGGAATAGGTACATTGGGGTTTGCTCAGTATTTGCCAAAAGAAGAAAATATAACCAGAACAGAGCAATTGCTCGATAGAATATGTATGACTTTTGGTGGCCGTGCAGCAGAGAAGTTGATTTTTAGTAAAATTTCAACAGGGGCTCAGAATGACCTCGATCAGGTTACCAAAATGGCGTACAGTATGATCTCTATTTTTGGTATGAATGAGAAGGTGGGTCAGGTTTCATTTTACGGCATGCAAAATGATTCTTTTCATAAACCCTATTCTGACGAAACAGCTTCTTTGATTGACGACGAAGTGAGACAATTGTTGCAACTGCAATATGAAAGGGCTCAAAATTTATTGATGGAGAAAAGAACGGAATTGGAAATGTTAGCTCAAGAGCTGCTGGCTAAAGAAGTTTTACATAAATCTGATGTCGAAAAATTAATTGGTCCCCGTCCTTATCAGGAGGAAGAGAAGTACTATCATCCTGAAGAAATCAAGGAGGAAGTCAAAGAAGAAATAAAAGAGGAGACAAAAGAAGAAGTGGCTCCGACCGAATAAAGTAAGTAAACGTTATTTTCGTTTACTTATATTGAATTTATAAATAGGATATACAATAACAGAAAGGACAATTAACAAACTTCCCCAATAAAAGGAGTTCGTTAATTGTTCGTTCTCGTTAAGCAGGAACCAGGCAAATGCAATGCCGTAAATCGGTTCAAGCGTCATACTAAGGCTAACGGTAAAGGCACTCAGTTGTTTCATAGCATGAAGGGTTAGAGAATAGGCCAGGCTGGTACAAACAAAAGCTAAAAGAGCTATGTACATCCAGTCGATATTTCCTTGAGGGATAAATACTTCTTTAGGATTGAAAGTCAGCCAAAAGGGAATAGCGATGGTTATCAGTAGGAGCGCGCTACCGAGCTCGAGAAAAGTTAGGGTAATCGCGTCCGAGAGCAAGGTTAATTTTTGATTTAACGAACTAAAAAGAGAAGCCAGAAAGGCGGAAAAAAGGCCTATTAAAAATCCATCTAAAAATTTTGTCGGTAAGTTTCGTACAATCAAAATCATCCCTGGTATAATAAGTAGAGAGAGCATGATTTCAATGACATTTATCTTTCTCTTCTGTACCAAAGGTTCAAGAAAAGCGGTAAATAAAGGCGTTGCGGCCAGAGCTAAAACGCCAACAGATGCGTTGGATGCCTTTATGGATTCGTAGAAGGTTAACCAATGAAGACCGACAATACCGCCTGTTCCACATATAAAGAGGATATTTTTTGTGGAGACCTGTTTAAAAATGGATCTTAATTTTGCAAAAAATCCAAGACTGATAACGGTTAAAAGTATTCGCCACCATACGAGAGGCAGCGCTGAAAGAGATATGACGGCACCTAAAATGGCTGTAAAGCCAAACAGAATAATTGAAAAATGTAAAGCTATATATGAACGTAAAGGCTCCTTCATGAACAATTTTAGTATTAATGTCATTATAGTATTTTAAACCAAAATAACCTGCTATGTTAAAAATCGGTGATACAGCTCCCTCGTTTACTTTGTTCTCAAGTGAGAAGAATGAAGTATCTCTCTCAGACTTCCAGGGTCAATCGGTAGTCATTTTGTTTTTCCCTCTTGCTTTTACTGGTGTTTGTACCACTGAATTGTGTAATACCAGAGATGATATCCAGTCTTACAAAAATTTGAATGCCCAAGTTATTGCTATTTCGGTAGATTCTCTTTTTACCCTGGAAAAATTTAAAGCAGAACAAAATTTGAATTTCCCATTATTGGCAGATTTTAATCGCACGGTTTCTGCAGATTATGGTTGTCTATATGAAGATTTTGTTTTGGGAATGAAGAAAGTGGCTAAAAGGTCTGCATTTGTCGTCGATAAAAATGGAATTATCCAATATGCAGAGGTATTGGAAAGTGCGGGAGATTTACCGAACTTTACCGTCGTTAAAAGTACCTTACAAAATTTGTAATTATATAGCTATGACGTTTTCTCACGCAGATACGGACGAACTGATCTTAACCGAAGTGATTGAGGAATTAGACAGCGATAATACAGGTAATGTAGCCAGATTAATTGTGTTTAATGATGAGCATAATACATTTAATTGGGTTATAGATTGTTTTATGCAGGTTTTGAATCATCCAGAAGCACAGGCTGAGCAGTTAGCTCTCCTTATTCACTTGAAGGGTAAGGCAACCGTCAAAACGGCACCAAAAAGAGTGCTAAAGCCTTTTAAGGACTCTTTAACGGAGAAAGGTTTGTCTGTAATCATTGAGGAAGACAGCGGCAAATAAATGAAAGAATTTAAAACAAAGCCCCAGAGTAAATCCCTGGGGCTTTTTAATTGGCTGAAAACTAATTCTTAAATGTATAATCTATCTTTAGCATCCAATATAAATTTCATATTTTACAATTCCAAAAAATAATAGGGGAATTAGGGGTTCCCCTATTATTTTTAAAAATGATGGGATATTTTTTTGACCAATTTTCGTTCTATATTTGTAAGACCGAAAAATCTCGATGTATGTTCAGAAATGTTTTTATTTGTTGTCTATCGCTCACCCTTTTCATTTCTGAAATTACGTGTCAATCAAGAAATCAATCATTAATTCTATCTTCTGATCAATTTAATATTGCGATAGATCCTCAAAATGGAGATTATATTGTCCTTGCAAAAGATATTTTTTTTTTATTTAATTTATCAGTATCGGGAGGGTGGAGTTCTTATAAGTACAAAAAGAACGACCTGGATACGGTATTGAATCAACCTGTAGAATTGAACTTCATTCATAATGCCAAACAAGTTCTTTTCTTTTCAGGTGGCGGAGGTCACGTATATCTTTTTAAAGATTCTTCTATCCTTCGTCAGGATAAATCATTTCTGCAAAAAAATCAATTTGGTGCGGCAAGCTTTGAGTTTAAAGATAAAATCATTCTTTATAGCGGGTATGGCTTTTATTCGTATAAACCATATATGACTGAATTTTCTGATAAAACCAATGAATGGTTTTTAAGACCTTACGCTGCTAACCAATATCTACCGAAAGGTAGGCAGGCGGTCGTTTATCAGGTAGATAAAAATTTGGGCTATTTTTATATGTCTGCTGGATATACTTTAGACAAGCCGTATTTTGAAGATGTGGAAAATTTAGATTTAAATGATGTTTGGAGGTTCGACTTGAACAGAAATAAATGGAAGCAACTTGGGTATATAAAAGACGATAGGAGAATAAGAAATCTTCGGTTTCCTTTCTTTGCCGGGGGAAGTTTCTACGCGATAGAAAAAGGACCAAATAATGCCATCGTAAAAATAAATATAGCGAATAATTCATTTGAAAAATTTAAAACGGATCATCTGGTTGATCAGTCTTTAGTAGAATATGGGACGGTCTATAATGCTGAAGATGGGAATATTCTCCTAGTTATAAAAGGTAAGGAATTAAGGGACAAATCCAGTTTTGTGATTAGTATAATACCGCTCAAGGAATTAGAAAAGAACTTAATTATTTCCAATAAATATTATTTCACTGTGTTTGATAGGTTATGGCCTTTCTTAATAATGATCGTGGTACTTCTGAGTTTAGTCTTTTTTAGCAGAGAGTTAAAGAAAAGAAAATATATTCATCAAACTGAAAAGCCAGTCATTCTTTTTAGTCTGCCTGAAAATGAAGTTAGTTATAGTGGAAGCAAGATTCCTTTTGAGGACGAACAGATTCAGTTTCTAAATTATCTGGTGAAAAACGGGGGTGAAATTTCAAACAATGATTTATTAGACTTTATAAAAAAAAGCAATGAATCATTAGATACTTTAAAGAAACGGAAACTAAAGTTAATAATGGATATAAATCAAATTTTTAAAATTTGCACTGGATTGGGTCATCCGTTTTTGCTTGAACTAAAAGATGATAACGACAGAAGGTATAAGGACTATCTCATTAACCCTATCTATGAGGTGAGCGCTTAAAATACAAAAAGCCAACCTTTTCAGATTGGCTTTTTGCGCCTCAGGTAGGGCTCGAACCTACGACCTACGGATTAACAGTCCGCCGCTCTAACCGGCTGAGCTACTGAGGCAGGTTAGATTAACCCTTGGAAAATTTCAAAAGGCGAGTGCAAAAATAGGAGGATATTAAATAAATTGCAATATTTACACGATAAATTTTAAAAAAAAATAAAATGAAACTATTAACTGTTGGTACTGTGGCATTTGACGATATTGAAACGCCATTTGGAAGAGCTGAAAAAGCTATTGGAGGGGCTGCAACTTATATTTCTTTGGCCGCCTCTTACTTCGCTGAACAAGTTAGAATCGTTTCTGTAGTAGGGGATGATTTTCCAGAAGAGGTTTTAGGAGACTTAAAAAACCGGAATATTGATTTGAGCGGGCTGGAAGTTAAAAAAGGTGAAAAGTCATTTTTCTGGGCCGGACGATACCACAATGACATGAATTCCCGGGATACCCTTGAAACGCAACTCAACGTTTTAGCCAATTTTAATCCTATTCTTCCGGAACCTTATAAAAGTTCAGATTTTTTAATGTTGGGAAACTTAACGCCAGATATTCAATTATCGGTTATCGAACAAATGGTGGGTAAGCCAAAATTAATTGCGCTGGATACTATGAACTTTTGGATGGATATTGCCATGGAAAGTCTCAAAAAAGTATTGAAAAAAATTGATATGCTTATTATCAATGACGAAGAAGCCAGGCAACTTGCCGGCACGTATTCGTTAGTGACGGCGGCGGCTATGATTCATGAAATGGGACCTAAATTTGTTGTGATTAAAAAAGGAGAACACGGTGCCCTTTTATTTGAAGGGGAAAATATTTTTTATGCTCCTGCATTACCCTTAGCGGAGGTTTTTGACCCAACAGGTGCTGGCGATACCTTTGCAGGTGGATTGATGGGGTATTTAGCTATGACTGGGGAGGTTTCCTTTGAAAATTTAAAAAGAGCTGTTATTTACGGTTCGGCAATGGCCTCATTTTGCGTTGAAAAATTTAGTACGGAAAGACTCTTAAACCTTTCTAAAGTTGACATTGACGCGCGGATAGAAAAATTTGTTAAACTGGTTAATTTCGATGCTATTCCAGTATAAATTATTCCTGATTGGCTAACTGTCCGCATGCGGCATCAATATCTTTTCCCCTGCTACGGCGGACAGTTACCATTATTCCCTTCTCCCTTATGGTTTTTGCAAAAATATCTATTTTATTTCCACTGGCTTTTTCAAAGGGAGCATAGGGGATAGGATTGTATTCAATAATATTTATTCTTACTGGAAAATTCCGGCACAGTTTGACTAAGTTTAAAGCATCGGCAACGGAATCATTAAATCCTTGGAAAGCAATATATTCATAACTAATTCTATTTCCTGTTTTTTCATAATAATAGGAAATAGATTCAAAGATAGCCTTTAAGTTGTTTGATTCATTTATGGGCATTATCTGATTTCTTTTTTCGTCATCAGCTGCATGAAGGGAGAGGGCTAAATTAGTTTTAGTTCCGTCATCGGCCAGTTGTCGTATCATTTTACCAATGCCCGCCGTACTGATAGTAATTCGTCGGGCTGCCATGTTCCAACCTATCGGCGACGTTAGCTTTTCAATACTGTCCATAACGGGTTTGTAAGCTAATAGAGGTTCGCCCATTCCCATATAGACAACATTTGTCAGTTTTTTATTAAAATGCTCGAGGCATAGGTTATTTATAGCATTGACCTGACTTACAATTTCTCCTGCGGTCAGATTTCTTTCTCTTTTCATTTTTCCCGTTGCACAAAAACTGCAAGTCAAGCTGCAACCAACCTGGCTGGACACGCAGACGGTAAATCGGTTTTCATCCAATACGG
>CAMDWC010000205.1 GCA_945878825.1 Haliscomenobacter hydrossis DSM 1100 | reverse complement strand
TTATCGCTGCGAAGGTAATGCGGGCAATCGGAACCAATTAATAATAAATCTCCTCCTTCAAATCGCTGGATGCTGTCCCCAACAAATTGAGTACCTGTTCCTTCTTGTATTAACAAAAGTTCAATTTCAGGGTGATAATGGTACTGGTTATAGAAATAAGGTAAATAATCGTGGCGAATAGTAAATGATTTTAATGATGGATTGGCTACTTTGAGTAGATGAGCCTTTATAAATGGCATGATAACGGGTTTTTAAGAGCTTACTATGCTAAAATACTTTATTTATTAGCAAATCTAGTTTAATTTACTCAAACTTAAACTTGCTAATTTTAACTTATGAAGAATTAAATTTTAAACTCATTACCTATGCATGCACAACCTATCTATCAGTCGGTGAAAATGATGTTATTGTCTGTCTTTTTGACAATCATTAGTTTTTCCGCGGTACAATCGCAAACAAAAACAATTACAGGTAAAGTAAGTTCGGCAGAAGACGGTGAGGTACTTTCTTTTGTGAATGTTACCGTTCAGGGCACAACGAAAGGTGTTGTTACAGATGATGCTGGAAAATACTCCATTGATGTTGACGGAGCCACTTCAGTTCTTGAGTTTTCATTTGTTGGTTATGAAACGCAACTCGTGACGGTGGGAAACCAAGTGGTTATAAATGTTGATTTAGCTGCCAGCAGTCAGCGACTGAATGAAGTCGTAGTTACAGCTCTCGGCATTACCAGGGAAGAAAAATCATTAGGTTATTCGGTGGGTAAAGTCAAAGGCGATGCACTAAGAACGGTTTCTCAGGAAAATGTAATTAATGCGCTCGCAGGAAGGGTTGCTGGTGTTACTGTGAATCAAACGAGTATCGTTGGTTCTTCTACCAGTATAGTTATCAGAGGGGCAACGTCTTTAACAAGTGATAATCAACCTCTTTTCATTATTAATGGTGTGCCTGTTCAAAATTCTCTAAGTAATATGAGGGTGATGGGTAATAGAAATGAGGTCGATTATGGTAATCCTATTTCCGATTTGAATCCAGATGATATCGAAAGTGTATCGGTATTGAAAGGCCCAAGTGCCGCGGCTTTATACGGCTCCCGGGCAGGAAATGGGGTAATCATTATTACTACTAAAAAAGGAAAAAAAGGTGAAGCTCTTTCTGTTAATTTTTCCTCGAGTAATGTCTTTGAAACCCCTTATCGCTATCTCGATTTACACTATAAATTTGCCAATGGCAATAGAGTAGGACTTCTTGACGAAAGATCGGAATATTGGACAGGAACGGAACTGGATAAAGGTTTAAAGGCTGTACAGTGGAATTCTCCGGTGGATGCAAATGGTGCCAAGGTACCTACTGAGCTGAAATCGTTTCCTGATAACATGAAAAATTTTGTGCAAACTGGTATTACTTCCACTAACTCTCTGGCTATCTCAGGTTCTTCTGATAAAACAAATTACCGTTTGTCCTATACCAATATGTCACATAGAGGTATGATTCCTAACTCGGATCTTTTCAGACATAACCTTTCCTTATCAACTACTTATGACTTGACCAAAAAGTTAAGGTTAAGTACGGATATAAATCTAACAAGATCTAATTCAAATAGCAGACCTTCCACTGGAAACCGTGGAGCAAATCCATTGGAAGCAGTGTATAACTGGTCTCATGTTGATGTTAGAGACCTTGCCTCCGTTTGGGTACCCGGACAGGAAGGCATTCAGCAACTTTCTCCAAGCAATAATATGGATAATCCTTACTTTATTGCAAATCACATGCTAAACGGTTTTTTAAGAGACAGGGCTTTCGGAAGTGTTAAAGCAGAATATAACTTTAATCCAAATTTAAGCTCTCAAATCAGAGCTAGTTTTGATACTTACACAGAGGAAAGAGAAACAAAGATTCCCTATTCTTACACACAAGAAAGAAATGGGGCGTATCATCTTCAAAATTTGGCCAATCAAGAGTCAAATATTGAATTCCTTACTACCTACAAGAAAAAAATGGCTAATTTTAGCCTAACAGCAACGGCAGGCGGTAACATTATGCAGCAAAGTTTTTCCGATAATTATGTAGGAAGTGCTGGTGGTGTTGGTCTTATCGTTCCTAATCTATACAGAATTAGCAATATTTCAGCAGTAGGTATTCGTTATGCAAATGGTTCTTCAAGGAAAATGATTTATAGTTTGTTTTCTACAGCTTCCCTTGGATTTAAAGATCAGTTTTATGTCGATTTGTCGGCAAGAAATGATTGGTCCAGTACATTGCCTGCAGCGAATAGATCCTATTTTTATCCTTCAGTATCTGTTAGTTGGTTAGCAAATACCACTTTCAATTTACCTGATTTTATTTCCTTGTTTAAAATTCGTGCGGGCTTAGCTCAGGTTGGAAATGACACCAATCCTTATGCCCTCGAACCAACACTTGGCACTGAATCATGGGGAACGCTTGTTTATAATACCTACCCGGGAACGCTCCTAAACCCAAATTTGAAACCTGAAATTAATACTTCCCGTGAAGTTGGTGTGGATTTTAATTTATTTAATAATAGATTGAGATTTGAAGGTACGTATTTCTATCAGGAAAATACCAATCAAATCCTGAATATCCAATCACCTTCTTCTACCGGCTTTAATGCTAAACAGATTAATGCAGGGGTAATTTCAAGCCGTGGCTGGGAATTAATGATCGGTGGAACCCCAATTAAAGGAGAAAATGGATTAAGCTGGGATATTAATGTGAATGTTACCAGAATGAGAACCCGTCTTGAAAGTCTAACACCTGGTATGAATTTTATCACGCTTTGGGATGATAATAACGGTGGGGCCCAAACTTACGTAGGGGAAGATATAGGTAACCTTTACAGCCGTGGGTACTCTAAAGTTAAAGATCCTAAATCTCCTTATTATAACTGGCCAATTCTCACTCCTCAAGGTGCCTGGATTCCAGATAATTCCAGGGAAGGAAGGGTGAAAGTTGGAAATTTTAATCCCGATGCTATGATTGGTGTTCAATCGATGTTACGTTATAAAAGATGGAATCTTTCAACAAGTTTTGATTGGAGAATTGGAGGTCAGTATCAATCTTTTACCTACAGATACGGTGGTTCCAACTGGAAATCACAATTGCAAATGGATAAATTAATTCCAGGGGGACTTTATACGCCTGATCAGTTAATCGCTTTGTTAAAATCAGATCCAGAAAAATATATTATCCCTCAAAATGGTAATTTTCCTCGCGTAGGTGGTTACACTCAGGCCGCAGGTGGTTTACCTAATCCTTTGGGTACAGCAACTAATTATGACGGTGTATTTATACCTGGTGTAATTCAAACCGCTCCGGGCGTATATACAGAACATTTAGGTGGACCTGGTACATCTGTCAGACCTGCGTCTAATCAGTTTGCCTGGAGTTACAATCAACAAGTTACTTTTGACGCTGATTTCTTGAAAATGCGTGAATTAGCTATTGGTTATGACCTTCCAAAAATGAAGGGAATCAGAGCTGCAACGGTGTCATTATTTACCAGAAATTTAATTCTTTGGACCAAAGGTAGAAATGGTATTGATCCTGAGAGGGCTTTCCAGCTTACAGGTTCAAAACAGGGGGATACTCAAAATATCTTCAGACAAGGGATAGAATTGCAGAATGTAGAACCGTGGACCTTGTCTTTTGGAGCAAAACTTAACGTAACGTTCTAATTTAATTTCTCGAATAATCTTTAAAATTAACGGTTATGAATATATTTAAATCTTTAACAAAAGTTTCACTCATTGCAGGCGTATTTCTGATTGCCTCTTGTGAAAGTCTGGATGAGATTAATGTTAATCCCAATGGCGTGCCTACTTCTGAGGCAAATGCCAATCTTTTATTACCAGGTATCCAAAGGGGTATCGCCACAAGTTTGTTAAATCTGGGGTACCAGGAAATTGGTGGTACGGTGCAACATACGCAGAAAGACGGTTGGTGGACGGGTCACAATCAATATGAATGGGGGCTCGTTGACTGGAATGGCTGGTATGGCTTGCTTAGGACAAATAGATTTTTAGGAGAACGTGCCACTAAGGAAAATCTGGAATTTCACAACGGTATTCATTTGGCTATGCGTGCCTTAATTTTTGGTACCATTACCGATCTTTGGGGGGATGCTCCATACACTAATGCTCTAAAAGGTGATCAGATTGGGGCAGATTTTGAATATCCCGCTTATGATAGTCAGGAAATTATTTATAAAGGGGTAATTGCTGATCTTCAAGCAGCATCTAAAATTTTTGCTACTGGCAAAAACGTGGGTATTATTCCAAATTATGACTTGTTCTTTGCAGGAAATGCGACAAAATGGCATCAATTTACCAATTCTTTGTTGTTGAGATATGCCATGAGAATATCGTCTAAATTACCCGATTTGGCTAAATCTACTATTGAATCTGTTTATTCTTCAGGTGTTTATATCAAATCTGCAGCCGATGATGTAGCCATCAATTATATTGGTGCTTCATCTGCCGATTCCTGGCCAACAGCCGCCGATTTTGATGCAGGTTCTAACTTTAGAAGACTAAAGCCTGCTACTACGTTGATTAACAAATTATTAGCTGATAATGATCCCCGTCTTCCAATTTGGTCAAGACCCGTTCATTGCAGATGGGTAGAGGATGTTACCCTAAATACGGCTATCGATCCGTTTATTAGGAAAAATGGTGTTATTGTTAATGGCGTAAAATCCTATTCCGATGCAAGATATTTAACAGAAATCGCTGCCGGTGGGAAATTTACCAGGCATTATAACCCTACTTTGTTAGGTAAAAAGTTAGATACAGGAAATTATGTGGGTGTGCCACCAGCTGAACTTGAACCAAGTGAGTATAATTTAAACCCAACGCCTGGTCAACAAGTTGAAAATCAACACGTTTCCCAATTAGCCGACGTTTATAGAAATAAATCAGGTGGAATTTTGCGCGCAAGAATTATTTCTGCATCGGAAGTACATTTTATTTTGGCCGAAGCTGCTTTAAGAGGATGGTCAGCTGGTGCAGCTAAGTCAAATTATGATCAGGCCATAAAGTTGTCCCTGGATACATGGGGCGTGGGAAGTGGTTATAACGCATTTATCGCCAATCCGTCGGTAGCTTATAATAGTACCCTAAAGCAAATTATTGAACAAAAATGGGTGGCATCATGGACAACAGCTACAGAAGCCTGGTTCGATTATAGAAGAACTGGTTTCCCAGAACTAAAAGTAGGACCTGGATCTCCTGAACCTGTCGTAGCCATTAGATTTACTTACGGCAATAATGAAATTAATTTCAATGCTGCCCAAAGTAAATTAGCCATCGATAAACTACAGGTTACTTACGGAAAAAGTAGAGGTAACAATAACCAATGGGGTAAATCATGGTTAATTCAAGGTACTGGTAAACCTTGGTAATAATATATTTGGAACTGGATTACTTAAATAAAGTAGTCCGGTTCCTTTTTCATTTTATACCTTTAAAAAACTTTAATAAATAAATATGAAAATAAATCTCTTTGGCGCCTTTCTGGGCGCTTTTTTTTTAGCAAATATTACCCTTGCACAAACTAAAAAACCCCAGCCTGTCTATCAGGATAATCCTTATTTGCAAGATTATAGCATAAAATACTATACTCAAAGTACTGAGGTTCAACTTGAATCTTCGCATAGTGACAGAAATGGAAATATCAGTGTTTTTTCTTCCAATGGTTTGCTTATTCCTCATAATGGCCAGTTTTTGTACTCAGGTACTTTTCAAGCCGATAAAAAATATCGGACTATTGGCAACAAAACGATACAAGGGGCTTTTGCTTATAAAGACCAATTTGTGTTAATCGATGATAAAGCCGTTTTTAGTAACGCCTGGGCTGGTTCTGTCTATTGTCATCATGAG
>CAMDWC010000204.1 GCA_945878825.1 Haliscomenobacter hydrossis DSM 1100 | reverse complement strand
TCAAAATTATATATCAGTCTTTGGGGAAACAAAAAAGTATTGGTTTACGATATTTCAACAGAAAAAATATCTGCAGAAATTGCCGTTGGTGATCATCCGAATGAATTATTATTAAATAAGAAAGGCAATTTATTATTTGTTGCCAATTCGCAGGATAATTCTGTTTCGGTTATAAATACGAAAAACAACAAGGTGGAGGAAACCTTAAACGCTTCCTTATTTCCTAATTCACCAAGTGGTTCGACCAGTAATGGCATAGCTTTAAGTGAAGACGAAAAAACACTTTATATAGCCAATGCCGATAATAATTGCCTTGCTGTGTTTGATGTAACGGTGTTGTCAAAGAGTAAATCGAAAGGATTCATACCAGTAGGCTGGTATCCGACGAATGTGAAAGTAGTTGGTAAAAACATTTATGTTATCAATGGAAAAGGCTTATCATCCTATGCAAATCCTTATGGTCCCAATCCAGTGAATAAAACACAAGTAGTAAGAAATCAAATGGGTGATAGCACTAAACCTGTAACCGTACAATATATAGCGGCTATGTTTAGGGGAACCTTAAGTATCATTCCAGAACCGGAAGCAGCAACGTTAGCTGTATATTCTGAGGCGGTTTATAAAAATTCACCCTATTCGAAAGAAAAAGAATTATTGGCAGAAGGCGAGGTAGGTAATCCAGTACCTATGAAAGTGGGTGATAAATCGCCGATAAAACATGTATTTTACATTATCAAGGAAAATAGGACTTATGACCAGGTTTTATCAGACATAAAAGGGGGAAATGGTGATACCAGCCTGCTGCTTTTTGGAGAATCGTTGACGCCCAACCAACATAAGATTGCCAGGAATTACGTTTTATTAGATAATTTTTATGTGGATGCGGAAGTAAGTGCTGATGGTCATAACTGGAGTATGGGCGCCTACGCAAATGATTATGTAGAAAAGAACTGGCCGGCATCTTATGGTAGTAAAGGGGGTACGACGGGTTCTTCAGCTTCCCTCAAAATTGGAAATAATAAAGATGGTTTTATCTGGGATCTTTGTGCAAAAAACAACGTAAGCTATCGGTCTTATGGTGAATTTACGGCAGATTTGATGGGAACGAAGACAAAATTGGATGCATTAAATGGTCACATGGCCTATTTTGCCTCTTATAATTTAAGTATCAGGGATACTACCCGTTATTATCAATGGAAAAAAGATTTTGATTCTCTCGTAGGTAATAATGCTGTACCTAATTTTTCAACTATCCGTTTAGGAAATGATCATACAGAGGGAATGCGTGCCGGAAGACCAACACCTTTTGCCCATGTGGCGGACAATGATTTAGCGGTTGGAATGTTGATAGACCATTTAAGCAAAAGCCCTATTTGGAAGGAATCGGCGGTATTCATCCTAGAAGATGATGCTCAAAATGGACCAGATCATGTTGATGCCCACCGAAGTACCGCTTATTTGATCAGCCCTTATGTAAAGCGAAATTATGTGGACCATACCATGTACACCACATCGGGCATGTTGCGAACCATGGAACTGATATTGGGCTTACCACCAATGACTCAATATGACGCAGGAGCAACCCCAATGTGGCGATCATTTACAAAAACACCTGATTTCACTCCTTTCAATCATTTACCATCAAATGTCAATCTGAACGATAAAAATCCAGTAAATCCTGGTATTTCTGCCGTTTCAAAATTATCGGAAAAATTTGATTGGAGCAGAGAAGATAAGGTTCCGGATTTGGTAATGAACGAAATCCTTTGGCAGGGAATTAAAGGTAAACCTGCTCCTTCGCCTGTTCGTGCCGCTTTTTTAAAGATAAATGAAAAGGAAGAAAAAGGGGAAAAGGAGTAGTAAATTTACTTGTTTTAAAAGCTATTTTAGGACAATGACACCACAAAAAGCTGTATTTTTCATCAGTTGAAAAATACAGCTTTTTGAATATAGTTTGTAGGGGAAATGAAGAAAGAACATAATTCTGAAGAATTTGAGAAACTCAAGTTCAAAAAATAAATAGCAGAACTGGAGAAACAACTCCAATCCGCTGAGATAAAAGCTATAGCTTTCCCTACTTTGTGTTTTAAATTAAATATTTGAAACGAACCAAAATTCAGCAATTTAGCAACTCCTAAACTTTAGTATTTAAGAAATACTATTTTTCGGTCTTGGAATAATTACTTTGAATTGTTCTCCATCTGCATCATTTACTAATTCAATATTGGGCTGTACTTCCAATGAACGCGTGATACCCGAACCAAAACCACGGTAAATCATCCATTTGGAACCATAAGAAACTAGAAGATTATTGCGTACCACTGCGTTCCCAAGTTTAATATTTTCAACGGAAAGACTATTAGGTAAGGCACCGGGACTTATTATTTCAATCCGATGATCAAAAATCATAACACGAACTGGTGCATTTTTTGAATAATCTCTATGAATTAATGCATTTTGCAATAATTCCTCTAAAGCAATCAAAGAAATTTCAAGTTGGCCAACCGAATTGAAATTTTGACCCGCCTGAACATAAAGCAGATTGGTAGTAAAAAACCTCAAGGTCTCTTCAAATATCTGAGGTATAGTCCCTTCTATATCCTGGCTACTTCGATAGGTGTTACCACCCACGCTATTTCCAACAAAAGAAACCGCTTTAACACAAAAGGCAGGCCTGTATTTTTGAGGATTTTTAGCGAAAAATAGTAGCCCGCCCAGTGTAAGCTGACCCTCTTTCATAATATTTAAATTATTCAATAGTTTCTCCGACATATCAAAATCTATCTCACTTTCTCGTTTATGTATCCGAGTAAGATAATAAGAAACTTTAGACATATCAATGTCAGCGATAGTCGTTTGTGGAACAATCATCTCATCAAGATACAAAAGGCCACTTTGCTGAAATAGCCGAATCAATTCGTTATTGTCAGTTAATCTTCTTTTATCGGAACCCTGTTTTATCCACACAGCTCCATTTTTATCCTTATATGGTTTAGAGATACCTTCTGATATTTCTACGACTAATATTTTTTTAACTGATTCCACATCTTCTGAAACATTTATGACTTCAGTAAATATAAATACCTGAGGCTTAATCATATCGTTAGCAATATTTGCTAAAAGTTGATTATATCTTCGAATCTGATCGGCATTAAGACCTATCAATTCACCTGTTTTATCTTCAACACCAATAAATATTTTGCCCCCCTTTGCATTTGAAAAGGCGATTAGTTCGGCTGCCATGGCATCGTTACTATCTAATTCCCTTTTAAATTGCACCTTACTGGTTTCGCCGGAACTAATAATATCTACTAATTCTATGATGGTCATTTTACCTATTTTGATTGCTAAATTTACCTCTTTTTTTTGAACATAACTTATGCTAAAATAGGTTGATACAAAAAAGTTTGTTAATAAGAATATTTGTCTGGAAAAATGAAGAAGATTCTCAAGTAACTGGATTCTTAATAAATTCCTCCATTTTTAGTTTCAATTGTAAAAGTTTGGCCTTAGTTATTTGGTCATTGGAAAGCATTTTCATCCTCCTTAAACGAGCTTCCATTAAAGCGGTAGCTTCAGATACACTCTCCAAATCAGATTTATATCTTGAGTCTAATCCGTATTCTGCATCCATCATAAGATTTTTATCTTCAGTCATTGTCGTATAAATTTATTAAGCCAATAATTTCTGGAACCTCTATACTTAGGGTCATTCCTGTTAAACGCAGTAGGGGACGGCAAGGCCATACAGTTACGAAGATGCCGGGGCTAGGCCGGTGGCTGCTTATGCAAACATAAGTCTCATTCATACTTCCAATGTTATGATTGGTAAATGTAAGCTAATTCAATAACAAATAATCTGGAGTTTCAGGACAGTTTACACGTTTTCCCAATCCGTTAACTTCGAAAATCATAGATTAAATTTTAATATTCATGGTCAGCATTGCATAAAGGTTTCAACTAATTTCCATTTGTTTTACCTCATGATTTCCATTTTCCTGACCCATACTCCCTTTTCAGTCTTGATTTGCAGAAAATACAATCCGGAATGTATCTGATTCAGGGGAAGTCTGATGCTTTCACCTGCAATTATACCCTTGATATTCTTGGTCAATAACTGCTGTCCATTTAATCCAATCAACTGCAGCGTTACCTTTTCCGACATATCACCCACCGACAATATGTCCACATAATCTGATGCGGGATTCGGGGAAATTTCAAATATCCCGGCGAGTAATATAGTTGGAACACTTGTAGATGCCTGGCAGTCTGAAAAATATTTTTTTATGTAAGACCTTTGTGTGGCATTTGTTCCATGCATCGCATTCCCCTTCAGGTGCACTACATCTCCTGATAGATAGGAAAATTCAGTAATAGATGGATCTCCCATGGTTACACCCGTCGCTAATATGTTGTTTGTGTGTCCTTTATATTTCGCAATAGTCAATGCGGCCGATTCCGCTGCTAAAAAGCTCACTCCTACCACTGACGTTCCTCCCAAATATGGGATCAGATTATCGTTATCATTACTAATACTTAAATATTTTCTCGATTTTAAAGGGGTGGCCAATACATTGTATCCGCAAAAAGAACCAGATGGATCCGTAGTATTTCCTGGCTTATAAAAATTCCCCGAATGATATTGGGGCTCGTTTAAATGGGAAACGATAGCACAAATGATATCAATACCAGGATTTGTATTCTCAATAAATACCCGATTGGCAAGCCCTGCCCCATTTGACGAACCTAAAATCCTTATTTTATTTGGATTAACATTTGTATAGCCTTGAAGGTTATTTACCAAATCTTGAATCATTTCCACGTCGGGCGCGTCACTGTTTTCAGCGCAGATATTCCAACTATTTTGATAACCGCTGGGAGCCACAAGAATATGACATGACAGGGTAGATAAAAACTGGTTTACCATTCCTGGTCCATTTCCACCGTTACCATGAAGCAATATACATACGGGAAAACCACCCTGAGGGACGGCCCCTGTTGGAACAAAAATATTCATCGGATAAGTATATCCGTTAGGTTGTTGTGACCACGTTTTTTTGATACTAATACTTGTTGATGATGTCAAATTGCCTGAAGTCACCGTATTATTTGTCTTAAAACTTATCTCATTTCCGTAGGCTGTTCCCGCACTATTTGTCGCATAAGCACGGACGTAATAGGTCGTGTTGGGAGAAAGAGATGTCAGAGAAGAGGAAAATGTGCCCGTTCCAGAACCATTTGACGTCTTCGTCGATAGTGATATTACAGGTGTCGGATTGGTGGACCATAACACACCGCGGGCAGTCACCGTTGAACCTCCGTCTGCACTCACATTTCCCCCGGAAGTGGCAGTAGTGCTGCCTAAATTACTGATGGTGGAGGTAGTAATTGTGGGAATTTGAGAGGTAACGGAACTATATTGTTCACCAACATAAATCATCAAAAAACGATTCGTTTCCAATTGTAAAACTGAAGGATCACCTCCTTTAATATTGGTATCCGTAAATGCACTCCAAGAGAAGCCATCGGAACTATTACTATACCATAATTTATTGCCTGAACCGTAGAAACGAAGCTTTCCTGTCAAGTCAACCATAAGATTACCTGTCCAATTATGGTTATTGTCAGAGGGAATTACTGGCTCAGCCTTGAATGTAAGTCCATCGGCAGAAGTATAATGTAGTGCTCCGTCCTGAGGAGCACCTTTCGGCGCTGTGAAGTGCCATTGATTTTTGAACCAGGCTAATGCCGGATCAATTACTTGTTTAGCTGCCTCATCGACCCTGGCACCAGATTCGAAATAAAAATTCAGTCCATCCCCACTTACCGCTGAATAGGTATTAACTGCAGCTGTTAGGCCCCCTTGAGATGTACCTAAACCCGATGAATAATAAATGCGAAGGCTATCCTT
>CAMDWC010000203.1 GCA_945878825.1 Haliscomenobacter hydrossis DSM 1100 | reverse complement strand
GAACTGGTTCGCGATAACGCCTTAGCGGCCAGCGGACTTTTAGTGCCCCAGATTGGTGGTCCAAGTGTACATCCTTATCAGCCAGAAGGACTTTGGGAAGCATTAGCTACGCGAAATGCGACAAAGTATATACAAGACCATGGAGATAGTTTATATCGCCGCAGTCTTTATACGATATGGAAGCGAAGTTCACCACCTCCATCGATGCTCAATTTTGATGCGACCGATCGTTCCTATTGTGCGGTGAGGAGGCAGAAAACGGCTTCCCCTTTGCAGGCACTTGTATTGATGAATGATCCCCAATTTGTGGAAGCTGCCAGGATATTAGCAGAAAAAATGCAGCGTATGCCGAATTCCACAGGAAATAATATGTCGGAATCAGATCGTTTGGCCTATGGTTTTCAAGCACTTACCAGTCGTAAACCCAGGAAGGAAGAACTTAGTATTTTAACTGAATTATATGAAAATCAATGGGCTTATTTTAAGGAAAACAAGGAAAAGGCCATAGATTTACTAACGGTAGGTGAATATCAACGGGATAAGCAATTAGACCCTGTGGTTACCGCGGCCTATACGATAGTCGCGTCAACCATCATGAATTTAGATGAGTTTGCAGTGATTAGGTGATTTTTGTCAATGAAAATTGTTTAGGTTAACTATTATGCCAATATAATTGCATAATTATGTTGGTATGTAATTCTTCGATGTAGTTTTTTTTGTTAAAGCTTTAACTTAACATATACTTAATGTTTTAATTTCTTTAATAGATTTTAAATGTAATAGATTTATGTTTTTAATAATTATAATATATGAAAATATTTTTTTATTCCATTTTAATTTATCAAATTATAGTTTTTAATACTTATTCTTCTTTTGCAAATTCAAATGTAGTATCAGATTCAGTTCGTATTTTAAGTTTCAATATTTTATATGGTGGTGATGAAATAGACTATGATAAAGTAATAGAGCTTATTAAAAAAGCAAATCCAGATATAATCGGTTTTCAAGAAGCGGAGGGGAATATTCCTAAAATAGCAAAATCATTGGGTTGGAAGTATTATGATTCCCGAATACACTTAATTTCTAAGTATCCAATTATTAGTCATAAATCATCTGCTTGGTATTATGTATTATTAGAAATAAGCCCTGGCAGGGTATTTGCTTTTTCAAATATACATTTGCCGTCAGACCCTTATGGGCCGGATTTAATTAAAAATGGATCACCCATAGATAGTGTTATTAAAAATGAATATATAACCAGATATCATGAATTAGATAAATTTGAAAAAATTTATGATTCTCTATATAAGGCTGAGGTCCCACTCATCGTTACCGGTGATTTCAATAGTCCTTCCCATCGTGATTGGATTGATTCCACTGTAGGTTTAAGACCTCATATTAAATATAAAGTGGATTGGCTTGTCAGCAAGCGAATGGAAAAAATGGGATTTACAGATACTTACCGCGAAGCAAATCAAGATGTGTTAAAAAATCCAGGCCTAACCTGGACGCCAGCATCTCCGCCAATTGTACCTGCCAATGAGACCCATGATCGGATTGATTATATCTGGGCTTCAAATATTGAAAAAGTTATTCATTCCACGCTGGTTGGCGAGGAAGGAGGACAGGATGTGACTATTTCTGTAAATCCATTTCCTTCTGATCACCGGGGCGTTTTAACCACCTGTTTCATAAAACCTATTATATTAGATGCATATATCCAACCTTTTCAATTAAAAGATAGCCTGCTAATTCGATTTTTTTCAAAGGACTATAAAAAATTATCCATTGAACTTTTTGATAAGGAAGGAAATTTGTTTAAATCATTTCGAAATTTGAAAGCAAATGAAAATGAGAAAAAGTTAAAGATTCAAAAAGGGGAAAGTTATCGTATTCAATTGAAAAATAATGACTTGGTTATTGCTGAAAATTATTTTCACCCTACAAATGATAAAAAAAGACCAATCTTAAAATTGTCCAAAGATGAATACAAAGAAGGCGAACCAATTTCAATTGAATGGAAAAATGCACCTGGGCATCGGTTTGATTGGATAGCCATTTACCCTGATGGAAAAGAAACATCTGATGACTTCTATAAAACGGAGACCTACACCACTTACTTGTTATATGCCTACACGTATGCCAGTGAATCGGGAAGTTTAGTGTTAGGAAAACAAGCTAAGGGAAATGGTTGGCCATTGAAAGCAGGTCAATATAGGATTCATTTCTTACTGGATGATGGTTATCGTTCGTTGGATGATATTCCTTTAAAAGTAATAAAGTAGTTACAAAAAATACACTTATCATGCGTTTAATCATTTCTTTCATTTTATTGTTTATTGTTCATATTAATTATGCACAAACGTCAAAAGGTACCTTAACAGGTAAAATTACAGATGAAAATGGTTTAAACTTGGCGTATGTCTCCATTTATCTGGAAGGAACAGGTTTTGGGACAGTTACCAATGAGCAGGGTATTTATTTTATTAAAATTCCCGTAGGAAGTTACAAGGCAAAATTTGAATCTATTGGATATATAGACAAGATTGCAGATGTTTTAATTTCCGAAAACAATACAACAACGGTAAACCTACAATTGAAAGAGGATTACAAGCTATTGGGTGAAATTGTAATCAGTGGGGTGAAAGTAAAAAGTGCTACAGCAACTCGAACCTTAATGGAAATTCAAGATATTCCACAATCTATTTTAGTTTTAGGTCAAAAAACAATAGAACAGCAAGCTGCTTTTGATTTAACAACCATTACCAGAAATATGAGTGGCATCAATTTTACTGGCAATTATAGTGGTGCCGGCTCATATCAATTATTTAATGCTCGCGGTTTTGACATGGTAAATTCGCAAAATTATAGATGGAACGGTTTAATGATCTGGAATTTGGGGAATAATTACGCAGATAATATAGAGCAGGTTGAATTTTTAAAAGGTCCTTCATCTATTCTTTTTGGAGATGTTTCACCTGGAGGTGTATTGAATTTTTCAACCAAAAAACCATTAGCTGATTTTTATTTAAAAACTGAATTACGTCTGGGTGAATGGAATTTATTTAGACCATCTGTAGATATTTCAGGTCCACTTTCAAAAAATAAAAATTTGCGCTATCGATTGAATACTTCTTTTGAGAAAAGTAATAGTTTCAGAGATTTTGTCGGATCTAATAGATTTATCCTGGCACCAGCTATCACTTGGGATATTAATTCTAAATTATCCTTAAGTACAGAAGCAGTGTTTCGTGGTTCTTCCGCTACAGATGATGCTGGTTTAGTTTCTCCTGACGGAACAGTGAGTGGTCTCGATAAACTTGATCCAACGCTGTATTTAGGCGAACCTTCAATGAAATATAAATATCAGGATAATAATTATTTTGCAAACCTTACATATACTCTTAATCAGAATTGGAGAATAAGAGCTGTCACTTATTATGGTTATTCTGAAAACAGACCTCTTGGGTTATGGTTTGATGCACCAAATGAATCGGGTGACTTTGTAAGAAATCAATATGGGTATCATCAACAGTTAAAAAACAGATCTTTCTCTGCTGATGCCTCAGGTACTTTTTATACTGGTTCGACAAAACATAATATTTTAGTAGGATTTGAATTTCAGGAAACTAATTTTAGATATACTAACGAAGGATATTTATCAGCATTTGATATACAAAATATTAATAAACCATTATATGGGTTATTAACCATCACAGAACCCGAGGAGGAAATTTATTTACCTTTTATTTCAAAAATACGCCGTTATGGAATTTACTTTCAAGATCAAATTATGATGTTGAAAGAAAAACTGCACTTATTAGTGGGTTTTAGATATGGAAATACCCAACAGGGTAATGATTATATTGAAAATGAATTACCTGGAACTGATTATGAAGGTTATGAGGATGATTTGGTAAACAAAAACGTACTTAGTCCTCGTTTGGGAATTGTTTATAAACCAATACCTTGGGTTTCTCTTTTTGGATCTTATTCCCAAGGCTTTGAAATCAATTCTCCAGATTTATTTGCGCTCAATTATGCTGATTTTTCTACGCCTCCCGCTACCTTAAGTTCTCAAATTGAATTAGGTACCAAGGCCAATCTCTTTAAGGAAAAATTAGGTCTAACCTTTAGTTTATTTCAGATTGATAAAATAGATCCTTATGGATACGTTTATTTAGATCCTGAGAATCCTGATTATGATGAATATAATGTTTATTATGATGGACATCATCGCAGTCAGGGTATAGAAATGGATTTAAATGGTAAAATTATTTCCGAACTTTCGATTACCCTTGGTGCAGCTTTTACGAAGACCAGAATATTGGAAGATCCTGGATATCCTGTGAACAATCAATTACCCAATGCCCCAAAAATAACGGGAAATATCTGGCTTAATTATGAGCCTTCAGTTAAAATGAAGGGTTTCTCATTAGGGTTTGGTGCTTTTTACAAGGATAAGTTTTATTCAAATATTAATAATGACAGTGATTTGGAAATTCCCTCCAGTTTTACCATCGATGCAGCGATTGGTTATAAGATAAAACAATTTGGTCTGCAGTTGAATATTTCGAATCTTACCAATGAAGTTAATTATAGTAATCCATGGATTTTTAATATGTTTGAAGTTCGTCCTTTGAGAAGAGCCGTTTTAACGCTAACTTATAAGTTTGACAAAAAAATCGACGGTAATAACTAAGAAAACTATCTGTAAGATTAAATTGCGCATCATGATAAATAAGGTTAAAGTTTCAGTTCTTATGGCAGTTTACGATACCCATTTCGTCTATGTGAAAAGAGCCATTGATTCTGTGTTGAAGCAGGATTTCCAGGATTTTGAACTCATTATCATTGATGATGGTAGTTGCTTTGAAAAAAGTGAAGCAATTCTGGGCTATGTTGCAAAACACGAAAATAAAATTGCTTACATTCGGCACAGTAATCGGGGACAAGCTCAATCTATTAATCGTGGCGTTTTGAATAGTTCAGGTGATTTTATTACCGTTATAGATGGTGATGACGAATACAAGCCTCATCATTTAAGTTCTTGCCTCCAGGAAATAAATAATTTCGATTTAATAGCATCAACGGTCGATGCTGTGGTGGAAACCGAGGATGATTATTTTGTAATAGACAGGCATGACCATGAGAATCTTATTCATATAGATGATTGCATATTGTTTGGAACATTGTTTGGTAGAAGATCTGTTTTTACAAATTTTAAGTTTAAGGATGGATATGCTGCAGATGCCGATTTTTATCATAATGCCGAAAGGGTATTCCGGGTTAATAAAGTGAATCTCAGAACCTATATTTATTATAGGAATATGCCAAATAGTATAAGTGCTTCATTAAAAAATAGTTATGCTAAAAATATGGCGTAATGGTTCAAGAAATTAAAGATTTTCGACCTTCGAAAAATATAATCATGGCTTGTTTAATTACGGGTATTTATGATGTGAATCGAAGCGAGACCCTTGAGGATGATAATTATGAATTGGTTCGGAATTGGGCGGAATCCTTAACTTCCTTACAATTAAATGGGCTTATTTTTCATAATAATTTTAGCCTGGAAACTTGTCAGAAATATCAAAATGAATATGTTTCTTTTGTCAGAATAAATTATGATTCTTCCCCGTTTAATCCTAACGTTTATCGCTACTTTGTCTATCAGGAATTTTTGGCTCTATATGGAGGGGAAATTGAAAATGTTTTTGTGACCGATATTTCAGATGTAGTGGTTGTCAATAATCCATTCGAACATCCTTTTTTTATCGAAAACCCAGGAACAATTTTTTGTGGGGACGAACCTAAGATACTTGAGAATGACTGGATGATAGACCACTCGGCCCATTTTCGACAAAAAATAGCAGATTATTCAAATTATGAAAACAAGTTCGCTAATGAAACGCTG
>CAMDWC010000202.1 GCA_945878825.1 Haliscomenobacter hydrossis DSM 1100 | reverse complement strand
AGTAAAGCTATCATGAAATTTACCCCATTTAACCGGTTATTAAGAATGCTGGAATTAGACCGACAAGACATCATTTACGTTTACGTATATGCTGTTTTGGCGGGAATCATAACATTAAGTTTACCCCTTGGTATTCAGGCTATTATTGGATTGATTGCGGGTGGAAGCGTATCCAGTGCCTTATTTATTATGCCTTATTTTGGACTTCAGGATATATTGGATAATAATGGTGTTATCTTTTACCTGCAAAGTGAATTTGATAATAAGCATCTAATTCCTCATAGAAAGTTGCGCCATATTTTCTGATAATCGCCTCTTTAACAAATTGGAAAACAGGTATTTTAAGGTCTTTACCAAGGGAGCAGGCGGCACTACAAATATTCCATTTCTCGTAATTTAGCCATTCATAGCCAGCAATTTCATTTTTCACTCTAATAGGATAAAGATGGCAGGAAATGGGTTTTATAAAATGCGTTGCTCCAGCCAGATATGCTTTTTCAATGCCACATTGGGCAATGCCCAATTCGCTGTAAGTTAAGTAGGCACAGGCAGCATTATTCAACAGTGGCGTACCCCATTCTTCTACTTGCTTGTAGTAGGTATATTTTCCTTTATTTTCAAGAACTTCCTGACCTTCGACACTGAGAAAAGGCTTAATGAAGAGATAGATATCATCAAGAATTTGCTTTTCTTCATTTGTAATGGGCGCACCAAAATCGCCTTCCCAGCAGCAAGCACCTTTGCATGCATTTAGGTTACAGACAAATTTTTCTGAAACAACTTCATCACTAACTAAAATATCTCCAATAACAACCATTTTTTAGTGCGTTTATTTTATTTTAATGTCCCAAATGTAAGGGGAATTTGGTACATTTATCGCAGAAAGAACCTAACTGTATTTTAATGGATACCTTGAAACAAAAATTCTTCGAAAAAGCTATGGCACTTCGGGGAGAAATAAAAACCATCTTAAGTAATCACGGCGAAGAAAAGGTGGATGAAGTAACACTTAGTCAGGTATATGGCGGGGCGAGAGGAATAATATCAATGATATGGGAACCTTCATTGCTTGATTCTATGGAAGGTATTCGCTTTAGAGGCTTCAGCATTACAGAATTACGAGAAAAATTACCCAAAGGCGAAAATGGTACCGAACCTATGCCCGAAGGTCTCTTCTGGCTTTTACTTACTGGTGAAATTCCTGATAATTCTTCGGTTGAATGGTTATGTGAGGAATGGCGGAAAAGAGCGGTTGTGCCAGATCATGTATTTAAAGTGCTGGATGCTTTGCCCATAGAAACGCATGCGATGACCCAATTTTCTATTGGTATAACAGCGCTTCAAACAGAAAGTATTTTTGCAAAGCGCTACGATGAAGGTATGCGAAAAGAACAGTATTGGGATGCTGTTTACGAGGATACCATGAATCTGCTGGCTTGCGTTCCGCAAATTGCCGCTTATATTTACAGGAAAAATTATCACGGAGGTGATTATATACTTCCCGATAACAACCTTGACTGGGCGGGTAGTTTTGCCCACCAGCTGGGTATTAAAGACCCCACTTTCAAGTCTTTGATGAGATTATACCTCACCATTCATGCCGATCATGAAGGAGGTAACGCTTCCGCTCACACTACGCATTTGGTTGGCAGCACCTTGAGCGATCCTTATTTATCTCTCGCAGCGGGAATGAACGCATTGGCAGGCCCCCTTCACGGTTTGGCCAACCAGGAAGTAATCGGTTGGATTATGGACATGCTCAAAGAGCTGGGAACAGAAGAACCTAGTGAGGAGGAAATCATTGCCTATGTAAAAAAGACATTGGCTTCGGGTCAGGTCGTTCCAGGTTATGGTCATGCCGTGTTAAGGAAACCAGATCCAAGATTCATTGCCCAAATGGAGTTTGCTCAAAGGAATATTGCAAATGATCCTCTTGTAAACGTTGTATGGAAAATTTATCGGGTGGTTCCTCCCTTATTGGAGAGTCTAGGTAAAGTGAAGAATCCATGGCCTAACGTCGATGCTCATTCAGGTGCTTTGTTAGTTCATTATGGATTGAAAGAACATGGATTTTATACTGTTTTATTTGGTGTCTCCAGAGCCATTGGCGTTTTGGCTGCCCTTTGTTGGTCAAGAGCACTGAATTTCCCATTGGAAAGACCCAAATCAATCACTACAGATTGGGTAAAAGAGTTTTTAGCGAAAAAAAGTAATTAATAACTAACAAACCATAGTAAAAATGATAGCATATCCTGATGATTTGTATTATACACGGGAACATGAGTGGATACGTGTAGAAGATAATATAGCCATGATAGGTATTACTGATTTCGCACAAAGTGAGTTGGGCGATATAGTTTATGTTGAAGTAGAATCAGTAGGGGATACCCTCGAAAAAGAGGCTATTTTTGGCACGGTAGAAGCCGTGAAAACTACCTCAGACTTGTTTATGCCGGTAAGTGGGAAGGTACTGGAGTTTAACATCGACCTCGATTCAAGCAATGGGGATAATCCGGCATTGGTAAATCAAGACCCTTATGAATCAGGTTGGATTATTAAAATAGAGATGACTAATCCCGAAGAATTGGAAGAACTTTTGAGTGCTGCTGAATATCAAAAATTGGTGAAATAATTTTTTTTTGCAGGATACACCTTTTTTTTTAAAATGTTCATCTATCTTTAAACTATCCTTAGGAAGAAAATAATTTTTTACCGTCTTAAATTTGTTAGTATGGCTATTGAAGTATCAGGCACATTAGTCCTTTATTCACTTTTTGCGTTTACTTTACTCACTGTGGGTATCGTATTTGTAGCACGCTACTTAATGTCTAAGTTGAATGGAGGATCATTGAATGAAAAGTACAGCAAGCAGGCTGCGACAGGAACCTCATCGAACCGCGCTAAATTCGCTGAAGCGGATGTGTTCAAGATGAGTAGTTCCTTTTTCAACTACGGCTTAGTTGTAGCACTTGGTATCACTGTTTTGGCTTTAGGTCTAACGGAATATGCTGAGAAGGTAGCTGGTGGAGATAATTTCGTCATGATTGAAGAAGACATCGAGATGGAACCTCCGCGTACTGCCGAACCACCACCTCCGCCACCACCTCCGCCACCACCAGTGATTCAGGAAGTTCCAGATGAAACTGTTATGGAAGAAGATGAACCAGATTTCGTCGATCAGTCGGTTGAGGCAGACGAAGTTGTTGTGGCACCTATCGTTAAAGCACCGCCTCCGCCTCCGCCTCCCCCACCTCCACCACCAAAAGAAGAGGAAGAAATCTTCATGGTTGTTGAGGATATGCCCCTTTTTCCAGGTTGTGATACAGAAAAAACAAAAGAGGATAAGAAAAAATGTTCAGACAGAAAAGTGTTTGAATTCGTTTTCAAAAATCTTAAGTATCCTGTTATTGCCAGAGAAAATGGTATCGAAGGCACCTCCGTAGTACAATTTGTCGTCGATAAAGACGGCACTGTTAAGGACGTTTCTGTTCTTAAGGAAATTGGCGGTGGCTGCGGCGAGGAAGCATCTCGTGTGGTAAACACTATGAATGAGTCTGGAATTAAATGGACACCTGGTCGCCAAAGAGGAAGACCTGTGAAAGTTCAGTTCCGTCTTCCAGTAAGATTTAAACTTCAGTAATTGTATATTCTTTATTGAAGTTAAAAATGGTTGTTTTGCTTAGGTAGAACAACCATTTTTGTTTTTATAAAACATGTTTAACTCAATTGCGTTTTGTTATTTTAGGTCGATTAATTCCATATCATGCCACAAAAATTAATTTTGTTCAGTCTGCTGCTCGCTTTACTAGCCGTACCTATCGTTTCGTTTGGTCAAGATCAAAAGTTAGCTCAACAATATTTTGCCGATGGCGATTATGAAAGAGCGCTGGTGCTGTTCAAAAAATTGGTAGAAACAACACAGGGAAATACCTATTTTATGGAAAGGTATGTGGATTGTTTGTTTCAATTGAAAAAATATACAGAGGCTGAAAAGGTTTTAGTCAAAGAATTAAAAAAGAAAACCTCAGATCCTATTTTTAATATCTCCCTCGGTCAGGTTTATGATAAACTGGATGATGCGCCAGCTGCTGCGCAACAATTTCAGTTAGCTATCAATAGAATGAACGCTGAGCGCTTTTTTATCGTTCGGATTGGAAATACCTTTACCAATCTAAATCAATTGGATTGGGCTATTAAAACGTACGAAAAAGGAGCCATCATGCTAAATGATAATCTCGTTTTTTCCTACTATCTGGCGGACTTATTCAGGAGAAAAGGGGATGGGGCTAAAATGATTAATCAATATTTGAATGTGGTATCCAGTCAAGCGGATAGAATGGATAATATTCAAATGATTTTTCAACGGTATTTGTTAAAGGAGGATTATAAGGAACTTAAAAAGCAGATTTACGAACGCATTCAATTAGAACCCAATGCTATCGTGTACCCGGAATTACTTATTTGGTTGCTATTACAGGAAAAGGATTTTTCAGGTGCTTTCCGTCAGGTGAAAGCGTTAGACAGAAAGTTAAAGGAAAATGGAACCCGCCTATATCAATTTGCAAATATGGCGGCAAATGAAAATGACTATAATACAGCGATTGAAGCATTTGATTATATCGTTGAAGTGAAAGGGGTGAACTCTGGCTTTTATCTGGAGGCTAAAATTGAGGGTTTGCGTTGTAGAAGGAATAAGCTGCTCGAAGAATCTAATCTGTCAACGGCCTTCGTAGCTGATCTAAAATCAAAGTATTTGTCCTTTATTAATGAATTGGGTAGAAATAGAAATACAGCTACCGTTCTCATTGATCTCGCCGAATTAGAAGCTTATTACTTGAATGATTTAAATAAAGCGATTGAATTATTAACAGAGGTCATCGGGTTTCCATCGCTAAATCCACGCATTCAAGCATCAGCCAAACTTGTTTTAGGCGATTATCAGTTGATGAACGGTGAAATATGGGAAGCAACCCTTTTATATTCTCAGGTTGATAAGGCTTTTCAAGATGATCTATTAGGGCAGGACGCCCGGTTTAGAAATGCCAGGTTGTCATACTACACAGGAGATTTTACCTGGGCGCAATCTCAGTTTGATGTGCTAAAGGCCTCAACATCAAAATTTATTGCGAATGACGCATTAGATTTGTCTGTTTTTATATTAGATAACCTAGGACTTGATACTACACCAGAGCCCCTGAAAAATTATGCAAAAGCTGAATTGCTCAGTTTTCAAAATCAAACAAAAGAGGCTTTTGCTGTTTTAGATAATATACTCAGAACTTATCCGGACCATAGTTTGGTGGACGATATCTGGTACTTGAAAGGAAATATATTTAGGAAGGAGAAAAAGTTTGCCGAAGCCATTACCTTTTACGAAAAAACGATAGCGTCAGACCCGGAGAGCATCAGAATAGATAATGCGTTATTCGCCTTAGGAGAATTATACGAAAGCAAAGTAATAGACAAGGAAAAAGCGCGTGTTTGCTATGAGCGAATATTCATAGAGTTCACAGATAGTTTATACGCCATTGAAGCACGGAAAAGGTACAGGTTACTTCGTGGGGATAAAATACAATAGTAGTGCAAATTGTCTCTGCACAAAATACAAAAGCGAATAAACATTTTACTTTTATGAAAATGTTTATTCGCTTTTATAGCAAACGGGCATCCGCGTAGATGAATAAAGTCATAATTACCACAATAGGTTAGTGATGACTTTATCCTTCTGTGCAAATATAAAAAGGATTATTTAGTATGTGTATCGTCAGAAACTGTCAGCTTGTGACGACCCTTTGCACGACGATTAGCAAGTACCCGGCGTCCATTTTTAGAACTCATACGGGAACGAAATCCATGTTTATTTACGCGTTTGCGTTTTGATGGTTGGTAAGTACGTTTCATTGCTGTTATTTTTAAGCAATA
>CAMDWC010000201.1 GCA_945878825.1 Haliscomenobacter hydrossis DSM 1100 | reverse complement strand
AAGGACATTCTTTTCTTTTAAATACTTACAACATTGCTCAAAGCGTTCATCCTACAGGCATTGTAACTGTTTTAGGTCATTATTTTGATCAAATGTCGGCTCACTGTAACACCCATAAAATTCCCTTTGTATTAAATGAAGCTTATGAAGATGGCATGAGTTCCAGCATTCAATGTGGATTGACTTATCTATTATCTCATTTTCCTTATTTAAATATGGTACTTATATTACTTGCAGATCAGCCAAAAATAAACACAGAACATATTTCTGCCCTACTCCACAAGGTAAGATCTTCAAAATCATTATTGGTATGCACCGCATATAGTGCCACTTATGGCGTACCCGCCGTATTTAAGAAAGAGTATTTTCATAAATTATTGGAGCTTGAGGGAGAAAAAGGCGCTAAAAACCTAATAGAAAAAGGAGTCCTTAATCATGAAAATACCGTTTTATGCGAAGACGGCAGGATAGACATTGACACCCCCGAAGATTACCTGAGTTTACACGCTGAAAAAGAAATTTTAAAATAAATTACTGCCGTGCCACTGTCAAAATATACTCTTTTTTTAATTTTTTCTATGGTCATTACCGCGAGTCATTTAAAAAGTCAACCCAAACTTTTTATCGACACACTTTATGAAAGAAGATTTACCACGCTCGCTGCTACTTCCACCGTTACTTTTATAGGAACTACCTTAGCATTCAACGAATTGTGGTATAAAGATTATCCCCGAGTTAAATTTCACCTGAAAGACGATTGGATACTGTGGGAACAAGTAGATAAATATGGACACGCATTTTCCGCTTATCAGTCAGCAAAAATGGGATATAATGTATTTGACTGGACAGGTATCTCCGATAAAAAAGCCATTTTTATTGGAACGGGAATTAGCATAGCCTTGATGAACACCCTGGAAATAATGGATGGATTTTCAGAAGGATGGGGATTTTCACTGTATGATGCCGGTTTTAATACCTTCGGTACTGCACTGTTTACCTCTCAGCAATTGGCCTGGAAAGAGCAAAGGATTTCCTTAAAATGGTCCTCGACCAGACCCAAATACGCTACCACTCCTATAGCTACTAACGATCCTACATTTTTTGGCTCACAGCAATATGCCGCGGAGGGCCATTATGGAAAATACTTTTGGGAATATGCATTTAAGGACTATAATGCGATGACCATTTGGGCCAGTATTTCTCCCGCTTCTTTTTTTATGGAAAGAGAAAAAAAGAATATGCTTCGCAGTGTGTGTCTGTCTGTTGGTTTTGGAGGTGAAAATATATATGGTGCCGCATACAACAATTACCATGACAAAGAAGGACGAATCACTTCTATTGGATTACCGAGATACAAGCAATTTTATTTGTCGTTAGACATAAATACTGAAATGATACCGTCGAAAAGTAAGTTATTAAGAACCGTATTCAAGGCTATAAATTTCATAAAAATACCTGCACCAGCCGTTGAACTAAACACCTTAGGACAATTTAAATTTCATCCTATTCGGTGGTAAAAAATTATAAGTCATTTCCCTTTAAACGGTTTACTTTATCTTTTAAGTATTGAATTATCTTTTCTGCTACATCAATGCCTGTGACTGTTTCAATACCTTCTAAACCAGGAGATCCGTTAACCTCAAGAATTAAAGGACCTTTTTCGCTTCTCAATAAATCAATACCCGTAACGTCAAGTTGACAAATCTCTGCTGTTCTAAGAATCAGATCCTTTTCTAATATCGATAATTCAATGGGTACGGCATGTCCCCCCTGGTGTAAATTAGACCTAAAATCATTAGATTTTGCACATCGCTCCATAGCGGCAACAATTTCTCCGTTAACCACAAAAGCCCTTATATCTCTGCCCTTAGCCTCTCTTATAAATTCCTGAACAATCACTGGTTCTTTTAATCTTAGAAAAGCATCGAGTACCGATTTTAGAGCGGCCTGAGATTCTGCCAGGATAACTCCGGCCCCCCGATTTCCATGAAGCATTTTAACAATCATTGGATAATTTCCAGGTTTGAAATTCCATACATCAGGATCAGATTGTTCTGCTGGAAAATAGGTATTTGGCATTGGAATACCCGCATTGGTAAGGAGTTGCTGAACTACCAATTTATCTCTCACTTTAGTCAAAGCATCGGCATCGATAGTGCTGGGAATACCAAGAATATTGAACTGTCGTATTAATCGGGCGCCTAAATGGGTAGCGGAAGAGGCAATTCTGGGAATTATGGCATCAATATCAGATACTTTATTTCCCAGATAATAGACAACGGGGACACCATTCTCAAAGGATATATCTGTTTTGTTATAGTTCAAAATTTCGAAGGCTATCTTCTTTTTAAGACAGGCTTGAACGAGCGTGTTTGTGGAATACACTTTCGGATACTGGGATAATATACCAAATTTCATAGTAGGGCTCAAGAAGGAATCAATTTTCTCAAGGTGGCACAAAATACAATTAATTCCCTATCTTGTTAATATTCCTAAATTAACTTCGATAATTATGAATCATCCCGTATCGGATAACTTTAAAATCAATGACCCGAAGGTTATCCGTGCCTGGGCATTTTATGATTGGGCTAACTCTGCCTTTGCCTTAGTCATCACCACTGCCATTTTCCCAGCTTATTATCTGGCCATTACTAATGATGTGATAGAAGTGTTTGGTTTACAGATATCAAACAGTGCGCTGTATGCTTTTACTATAACAGTGGCCTATCTTATTCTGACTTTAGTTTCTCCCCTTCTATCGGGAATGGCCGATTATGGGGGAAGGAAAAAACAGTTTTTATTGCTTTTTACACTTCTTGGATCTTTCTCCTGTATAGGATTATTCTTTTTTCAGGGCATGGAACAAATTTTATTAGGAATCCTCTTATTTTTATTAGGTCTCATCGGTTTTGCTGGCGGATTAGTTTTCTACAATGCTTTTCTTCCTGAAATTGCTAGTCCCGACCAATACGATAGCGTAAGTGCTAAAGGTTTTTCCTTAGGCTTTTTAGGTAGTCTTATTCTTTTAAGCTTCTGTTTAATAATGATTCAAAAACCTGGCTATTTTGGTATGGATGAAGGTACTACCCTTCCGGTTAGATTATCATTTGTAGTAGTTGGAGGGTGGTGGCTCTTTTTTTCCCTGAGATCTTTATCAAAATTACCTGAAAGTAACCGCCGTATTTCTTCTGAAAATCCTTTTAAAAATGGAATGAACGAATTTTTAAAAGTTTGGAAATCCTCCAGACAATATCCTGAATTATACAAATTTTTATTTTCTTTTTTTACCTACAGTGCAGGCGTTCAAACCATCTTATATATGGCCGCAACTTTTGCTGAAAAAGAACTGCATTTTGAAACGTCTGAACTAATTATAGTCATTTTATGTATACAACTTTTGGGTATTGTTGGCGCTTACATAGCCTCTCGATGCTCCATGAAATGGGGAAATAAAATAACATTAATGTTTATTTTATTTATTTGGACCATCGTTTGTATGGTAGCTTATATGACCTATGTAAAAAGTCATTTTTATTTTTTAGCCGCCTCCGTTGGTTTTGTCATGGGTGCTGTACAATCTCTCTCCCGATCAACCTACGCCAAATTAATGCCAAAACAAACGGGAGACAATACTTCCTATTTTAGTCTATACGATATACTGGAAAAATCAGCTATTATATTAGGAACTTTTATCTTTGGATTTTTAAATCAGCTTACTGGAAGTATGCGCTTTAGCATTTTGTTTTTAAGTGTTATTTTTGTTATAAGCATTATTTTATTTTCACGCATACAAATTAAAAATGAAGCCTGACAGCCATTTTTCCTTATACTTAAAATTATTGCCAGTTTTATTACTTTTAATGTGCAAACCAGCGCAATTATTTTGTCAAAAAGGTGTCCCCTTGTACCTTTCAGAACATACCAAAGTTAGTTTGTTAACATCTTCTCCAGGGGAAGATTTATATGCCCAGTTTGGTCATAGCGCCATCAGAATTACGGATACTCTTTCCGGACAGGATTTAGTTTTTAATTATGGTTTGTTCGATTTTAATACGACGGGGTTTTATATGAAATTTATTCGTGGAAAATTACCTTATCAACTGGGTATTCAAAGATTTGATGCTTTTTTAAATGCCTATATTGAAGAAAACAGACAATGTAGAGAATTAGAAATAAATCTGGATGAAAAAGAAAGGTTAGCCTTAATAAAATTTTTATCTGTCAATTATCTTCCTGAAAATCGGGAATATCCTTATGATTTTTTCTTCGATAATTGTGCCACACGAATCAGAGATATACTGGAAAATAAATTTCAGGCAAATTATCCAGATACCAGTTTAGTAAAAAAAGCATCTTTTCGTCATTTTTTAGCAGAATATGTAGGTCAAAATTCATGGATAAATGTAGGATTTTACTTGATTCTTGGTTTACCATCAGACGAGATAGCCACCTTTAGAGATGAAATGTTTCTTCCCGATTACTTAGAAAAGCATTTAGAAAATGCCTTTCTGAATAGTCAACCTCTTGCTAAAAATAAAATCAATATCTTATTTCAAAACCAGCCACAACCATCTGATTCAGTCCTTCTAAGTCCTTTATTAGGAAGTTCCTGCCTATTTTTTTTAGCATTGATATTCACCTTTTATTATACAAAGCGTTGGACTAAAATTTTTGACACTGTCTTTTTTAGCCTAATTTCACTATCAGGTATTCTTTTTGTTTTTATGTGGGTAGGAACAGATCACTTTGTCACCCATAAAAACATGAATCTGCTATGGGCCAACCCTTTATATATACTTGTAATTTTTAATTTATATTTAGGAAAAAATGGGAAATATCTACTTATTTTACTGTTAACCTTGAATCTTACTGTTCTCACAGGCTGGAAAATACTACCACAGGAATTTCATATAGCAATGATTCCCTTAATTTTAACCAGTATTTTAAGAATGTCCGATCAACTTCATTATGCTTGGAGAGGCAAGCATCTTTTCGAAAAGTAGAGAAATCAATGGGTTGGTTTTCGCATGATCTGTCCGATTTTACTTAAAAATTATACCTTGATTAAGGTGTATCTTTGAAAAAACTTACAAACTCCCAAAATTATGATCATAGCGAACCCCATTTACGATATAGTATTCAAAAGAATGATGGAAAACGATAAAGTAGCTAAATTCTTTATCGGAACACTAATAGATCAGCCTATTGATACCATAGATTTAAAACCACAGGAATTTACGTATGAAAATAAATTAGCCACTTTGTCATTCTTTCGCTTAGATTTTATTGCGACTATAAAAACGAAAAGTGGAGAATATATAAAAGTGATCATTGAAATTCAAAAAGCCAGAAATCATATAGATTTGATGAGATTTAGAAACTATTTGGCTGAAAATTATAAAAAGGAAGATACAGTAAATGGAGAAACGTTGATTTTGCCTATTATCCCCATTTATATTTTAGGCTTCAACTTACCAGAAATAGAAACGGCTTGCATAAAAATCGAAAGAAATTACAAAGATTTATTATCAAAAAAAATAATTAGTAAAAAAAGTGAATTCATTGAGAAATTAACACATGATAGTATTATTGTTCAAGTTAATAGGATTTCAGGCAAATTTCAGTCAAGACTAGATAAATTACTTAGTCTATTTGAACAATCAAATTTTATAGACGATAAAAAATTTGTAAAAGAATTTACTCATAAAATAGATAGTGAAGATTTAAAAATTGTCACTGACATTCTTCATTATACGGGCATAGATCCTAAACAAAAAAAGCTTTTCGAAATTGAACAAGAAGCGTGGCGTTCAATTTATGCTGGATACCGGGATAGTGAAAAGAAATATTTTAAAGACCTTAAAGTAAAAGAGGAGGAACTTAAAATTAAAGACAGCACTATTGCAGAAAAGGATAATACCATTGCAGAAAA
>CAMDWC010000200.1 GCA_945878825.1 Haliscomenobacter hydrossis DSM 1100 | reverse complement strand
TTGTTGAGCATTTACAAGATTTAAATCTAAATTTCTCGGAGATTGAATAGCTTTTGTAATCGCTTGTTTTGTTATTTCTCTAAAAACTATTCTCTTGGTTTTATGCACATCTAAATTCAAGACCTCACATAAATGCCAGGAAATGGCCTCTCCTTCCCGGTCTTCGTCCGTGGCTAACCAAACCTCATCTACTTTTTTAACAGCTTCTTTTAAATCTTTTACTAATTTAAGTTTTTCAGGTGAAATAATGTAGTATGGTTTAAAGTCCATAGAAACGTCCACTGCGCTATTTCCTTTTTCTAAATCTCTGATATGTCCATAACTTGATTTAACAGTAAAATCGCCACCAAGAAATTTTTCAATGGTTTTAGCTTTTGCTGGTGACTCGACAATAAGAAGGTGTTTGGGCATAATAAAATTTTATCTTCAAGAATTGATTTTTTCAAATAAACCCCAAAAGTATCGTAAAAAAAATAATAATGTCAAATTAATCTATGAAATTTAGCCTTAAATTTAAGGGGAATCAATTTTAACCTTTTCAAATCTAATGAAAAATGATACAGTTAGACGGAATTTCTTGTAAGTACATCTATGTTGCGGCATCAAGTCAGCACGTTGGTAAAACAACCTGCACTTTAGGTATTGTAGCAAATTTATTAGCTAAAGGCTACAATACAGGCTATTGTAAACCTGTTGGACAAAAATTTATTTCGTTGAATGGCACCATTGCAGATAAGGATGCTGTATTATTTTCTGAAGTAATAGGATTTAGAATGAAACCTGAAATTCATAGTCCAGTTATTTTAGGGAAAGGCGTTACCAAAGAATTTCTCGATAATCCTGAAAAATTCAATTTTGAAGAAAAATTGATGAATGCTCACAATGAATTGAGCGAGCAATATGATATCGTAGTCTATGAAGGTACCGGACATCCAGGCGTAGGGAGCATTGTAGATTTATCTAATGCCCGGGTAGCAAAATTATTAAACGCTGGCGTAATTATGGTAGTTGAGGGAGGTATTGGTAGTACTCTTGACATGCTAAATATGAATTTATCTCTATTTAGAGAAGAAAATGTACCCATTCTTGGGGTCATTGTAAACAAGGTAAAGCCTGAAAAAAAGGAAGAAATTGAACACTACCTTAATATTAAGCTTAAACAGTTAAATTTAAAATTATTGGGCGTATTACCCTACGAACAGTCCCTTTCTCTACCCATAATGGAGGCTATCAGACAGGCCGTGGAGGGAAGAGTTGTTCTAAATGAGGAATACATGAATAACCGAATTGAAGATTTTATAGCGGGTTCATTGATTGACGCAGAGGAATTTGCCGCTACTGAAAATCTTCTTTTAGTAACCAGTATTAAAAGAATTGGCGAAGCTCTCAAAAAAATTAAAACCATTACCGCCGCAAAAGGGTTAAAGAAATCTCCCTTATCAGGAGTAATAATAACCAGTGATGGTAGGCAACATAAGTGGATTGACCCTGAGGAACTAAATCTACCCTACCTTAAAACCCATAAAATCCCTGTGATTACCACGTTGTTAGATACTTACGGATCCGTAGTTAAAGTGAGCAGAATTGAAGTTAAAATAAACAACCGTACCCCCTGGAAATCTAAACGAGCCATCGAATTAATTTCTGAACATGTTGATTTTGATACGCTGCTAAAAAGTATTTGAACCTATAAATTAACTTATGATTACTGCAATTTCACCTATTGATGGTCGTTACGCCGACAAAACAAAAGAACTTTCATCTTATTTTAGTGAATTCGCACTCATTAAATACAGAATTTTTGTTGAAATCCAATATCTAATGAAACTTTCCGGTCAGATTTCATTCAAGGGATCGCAAAAACTGGAAGAAAATAAAGAGGCTATATTAAATCTTTTCACCTCCTTTGATAGCACAGAAGCCTTAAAAATTAAAGAAATCGAGTCTATTACAAATCATGATATTAAAGCTGTAGAATACTATCTTAAGGAAAAATTTGATATAATGGATTTATCTGATATTTCAGAATGGATACATTTTGGCTTAACCTCACAGGATATCAACAATACCGCTATTCCCCTATCTATAAAAGACTTTTTAACCAATATTTTTTACCCCCAAATTTATTCCTTAGTAAATGAACTAAAAGCTATGGAAGCATCATGGTGCAACATTGCTTTACTAGCCAGAACCCATGGACAACCAGCTTCGCCAACTACTTTGGGTAAAGAAATAGGTGTTTTTGTTTCAAGATTAATCATACAAATTAATCATTTAACTACTGTTCCTATAAATGGTAAATTTGGTGGTGCAACGGGAAATTTTAATGCTCATTACGTAGCTTTTCCATTTACAGACTGGCATTATTTTGCCAATGAATTTTTAGCATCTCTCGGGCTAGACAGGTCAAAACCAACGACTCAGATTGAACATTATGATAATTTAGCCGCTCTCTTCCATAATTTACAACGCATAAATACTATACTCATTGATTTTTCAAGAGATATATGGACTTATATTTCCATGGATTATTTTAAACAGGCTACCACTAAAAATGAAATTGGCTCCTCTGCTATGCCACATAAAGTTAACCCAATAGATTTTGAAAATGCGGAAGGAAACTTAGGTGTTGCCAATGCTTTATTTCATCATTTAGCTGAAAAATTACCTATTTCAAGGTTACAAAGAGATTTAACAGACAGTACCGTGCTTAGAAATACAGGTGTCCCTTTTGGCCATACCTTAATTGCGATAAAATCATTAAAAAAAGGCTTATCAAAATTACGTGTTCAAGAAGATAAAATATCATCAGATTTGAGTAAAAACTGGATGGTTGTAGCTGAGGCTATTCAAACAATATTGCGTAGGGAAGGTTTCCCCAAACCTTATGAGGCATTAAAGGAGCTAACGAGAGGGGTTAGTAACGTCACAGAAAGCGACATTCATCAATTTATCCATTCCCTTAAAGTGGAAGAAAAGGTAAAAATGGAGCTACTAAAAATAACCCCATTTAACTATATTGGTATAGCTGAAAAATCATCTTAAAACTACTTATATGAAAAAACAATGCTTATTCCTATTTTTATTCCCACTCATTTTATTTGGGCAAAATGAGGCAGTTACTCTTGAGAAATTAAAAGAAATTGCCGTAGTTGACCATAAAGTGATGATGCCAATGCGTGACGGTATCAGACTTGCAACGGATATTTACAGACCAAAAGGCCCGGGAAAATATCCTGTTATTTTATCTAAAACACCCTATAATTTCAATCAATGGATTGATGGTAAGGAGGCTATTAGACAGTACGAAACTGCTTATGATGCAGTAAAAAGAGGTTATGTTTATATTGTTCAAAACGAAAGAGGACGATTTTTTTCGGAAGGTGTTTGGGATATTCTAGGTACGCCAACAACAGATGGTTATGATGCATTTTCATGGATTTCCTCACAAGAATGGTCCAATCAGAAAATTGGTACCATTGGTTGTTCTTCAACGGCAGAATGGCAAATGGCTGTAGCATCACTCGATCATCCGGCGCATACTGCGCTCGTTCCGCAAGGATTTGGTGCTGGTGTTGGAAAAATTGGAAATTTATACGAACAAGGTAATTGGTTTAGAGGCGGAGCACAACAAATGTTATTCACTTCCTGGTTATATAGTGTTCAAAATGATAGAGTAAGACCTACTTTTCCTGTTGACATTACCCAAGAGGAGTTAATAAGAGTATCCCGAAATTTTGACCTGGCACCTGAAAGCCCTAAAGTTGATTGGGTTACCGCTTTAAAACATCTACCCGTTCAGGATATTATTAAAAATGTCAATGGTCCGATAGGTGTTTATGAAGACATGATACGAAGAAAACCTAATGACCAAAAATGGTTTCAAGGTGGTTTATTTCATGACAATATGGCTTTTAAAAAACCCTCATATTGGTTCGTTTCATGGTACGATGTCGCTACAACACCCAATATTTCCTTGTTTAATTTAATAAGAGACAAATCTAAATTTCCTGAAGCTGCTGATAATCAATACTTAGTAATAGCTCCTACACTACATTGCTCGTTTAAAAGAGCATCCGAAAATACTATTGTGGGAGAAAGAAGTGTGGGAGATGCCAGATTAGATTATGACGCCCTAACTTATAGCTGGTTTGACTACTGGTTAAAAGGTCAGGAAAATGGGGTAAAAAGTAAACTGCCCAGAGTTCAATATTTTACCATGGGTTCTAATAAATGGCAACAAAGTGAAACCTGGCCCCCCAAAGAAGCGGTCGCTACACCTTTTTATTTGAACAGTAATGGAAAGGCAAATTCCAGAAATGGAGATGGTGCATTGTCTCTTTCAACCCCAAAATTAGATCAACCCGATCAATTTTCTTATGATCCGGCGAATCCGGTAAATTCTTTTGGTGGAAATGTGTGTTGTATAGGTAATGCCATCCAGGGAGGGTCTTTGGATCAACAAAGCATGGAATTAAGAGAAGATATTTTAGTTTATTCCACTCCGCCATTAACTGAAGATGTTGAAATTAGCGGCTTTATCGAATCTATTCTTTTTGTTTCCTCGGACGCAAAAGACACTGATTTTACCTTAAAATTAATAGATGTTTATCCAGACGGAAAGGCCTATAATCTTGATGAAACTATCCAGAGAGTTAGATATAGAGAAGGATACGACAAAGAAGTTTTTATGGAAAAAGACAAAGTGTATGAAGTGAAGCTATCCGCTTTATCAACCAGTAATTTTTTTCCTAAAGGTCATCAAATCAGAATTGAAATTTCGAGTAGTAATTTTCCGCGTTTTGATCGTAATCTAAATACAGGAGGAAATAACTTTGAGGAAAATGTTGGCGTAGTAGCAAAAAATAAAGTACATCATAGTGCAAAATATCCCTCAAGGATTATTCTACCAATGATTAAAAAATAATTATCACAAGAATTCTTGTCCCGAATTTATTGGTTCGGGATAAGAAATTCTTTGGTGGTAAAAAGTTTTTATATAATCTTTAAATGCCTCTTTACATAAATCAATTTCCTCAAAGGATAATCGGGATTCCTGAAATTGACCCATTTTTATCTTGTATTCAACTAAAAGATTAATCAAATCAAACAAGTCACTTTCTGTTGGATTTTTTAAACTTCTACAAGCAGCTTCTATCGTATCGGCAAGCATTACAATAGATTGTTCCCTACTAAATGGCTTTGGTCCCGGATAAGTGAAATCAGCTTCATTGACATCAAAAAAATTCTCTGAGGCTTTGAATTTCCTGTAAAAATATTCTACTTTGGTTGTACCGTGATGCGTTCTAATAAAATCTATTATAACTTCAGGTAACCTGTACCTTCGACCTAATTCTATTCCATCTTTTACGTGCTTTATAATCAATGCGGCACTTCTATGAAAAGATTGATACTGGAAGGGATTAAGATCTTGAATATTTTCATTAAAATAATCAGGGTTAGCTAATTTACCAATATCGTGGTATAAACCCCCTACCCTGCATAATAAGCTATTTACATGAATTTTTTGTCCAGCCGCTTCTGCCAGATAACTTACTTGGATTGAATGTTGATAAGTACCCGGAGCTTTAAGCGCAAGCTCTTTCAACAAAAAATTATCAAGATTTCCTAATTCATTTAATGAAAAAGCCGATGTAAAAGAAAAAATCCTTTCTAAGAATGGTATTATTAAATAAGCGACCAGTAATAATAGTGATTGAATAATTAAAAAGGTGATAAGTTCCTCAAAAGAAGGTTGAAAGCCAGGGTAAATTAACTTTAAACTGACTGAAATTAATATAGATGCTATGCAAACTACTATTATACTTCCAATAATCCGGGATGGCTTCTTGCTGTCAAAAGGTAAAAAAAGAATGAGTAATCCAGTGAAAATTTGTAAAAACATCCATTGTATGGAAGGATTTAAAGAGAGAAAAATACTGGAAATTGTAGAAAAATAAATACCAAATGAAAGACT
>CAMDWC010000199.1 GCA_945878825.1 Haliscomenobacter hydrossis DSM 1100 | reverse complement strand
ATATTATGTCTCAATCAACAACGGGAAGCAAGGATACTCAACTTGCGCGGACGATTACCCTTTCGATGGCTATCGTTTTGGTTATCAGTTCAATCATAGGTTCAGGAGTTTTCAAAAAAGTTGCACCTATGACGGCCGAGTTATTGTCGCCCACCTGGGTTCTTGCCGCTTGGGTAGCCGCAGGTTTGGTCACCTTAGCTGGCGCTTTATCCGTTGCTGAAGTATCGGGACAAATTACAGGATCGGGCGGCGCTTATGTATTTTTAAGAGAAATTTATGGCAAACCGATTGCTTTTTTCTTTGGCTGGAGCAACTATGCTGTTATTAGAACAGCGTCGGTAGCCTCAATTGCCTATGTTTTCGCAGAATCGGTGAATGCTTTATATCCTCTGGCTGGCTTTTCTCCAGAGATTTCCGCGCTATCTATCGGCGGCATCATCTTCCCATTTGCCAATATTGGCGTAAAATTATTGGCTATTTCCCTGGTTATTGGACTTACCTTTTTAAATTTTCGGGGAGTCAAAGAAGCTGTTATTTTAAGTCAGTGGACCACAGCTACGGTGGTTATCAGTTTGCTGATTATTGTACTCCTTGGACTTAGCTGGCAAGGAGGCAGTTGGTCTAATATAAGTCAGACAGCGGCTGGGTATGAACGCCTGAGTGCAGATAGATTCACCCAATTCGCTGCATTTTTTGCGGCGATGCTATCTGCCTTTTGGGCCTACGAAGGCTGGATAGGGGTAAGTGTTATTGGTGGAGAAATACAAAATCCGAAGAAAAATCTGCCTCTGGCGCTATTTTTTGGCATGCTCGCTGTTATTGCCATTTATCTATTGGTCAATCTGGCTTATTTATATGCTATGCCTGCAGACGAACTCATTCAAATTTATGAAGGTAAAAACAAAATTGCGGCGGTTGCTGTGATTGAAAAAATAGTAGGCCCTGCGGGAACTATATTTATAGCCATTCTCATTTGTATTTCTACTTTTGGCTGCACTAATACCACCATTTTAATGGCTCCCAGATTATACTATGCCATGGCAAGAAGAGGAGAATTTTTTGCCTCCGCCGGAAAGGTTCACCCAAAGTACAGAACACCCGGGAATGCCTTATGGTATCAAGCTTTCTGGTCTTCCGTTCTCATTTTGTCAGGTAGTTTCGACCAATTAACAGATATGTTAATTTTTGCCTCTTTCCTTTTTTATGGACTCTGTACTTACGGTGTATTCATATTAAGAAAGCGAAACGGAGGTGCCCCTTCATCGTATAAAGTACCTGGTTATCCGGTTGTACCCATGTTATTTGTTACCTTTTGCCTGGTTCTCACTATTTTCACGCTGTATAACAAGCCTGGTGAAGCTATAATAGGTTTACTATTAATGCTTACAGGTATACCATTTTATTTGAAATGGAAAGACCGTCCAGCCATGCCAGAGGCTGATGAGGAAAGTCTATCTGAAAATGAGTCCTAAATCACTTTAATTCTCCATTATTAAGAAGGCTTACTTATCTTTGTGTTGTTTGACGTTTCAAATGACTTAAAAGGAAATATGCTCCAATTAGTTTCTTATAATCTTAATGGTATTCGTTCCGCCCTCGATAAAGGATTGATCGCATGGTTAAGTGAATCGAATATCGACTTGTTTTGTGTTCAAGAGACAAAAGCACAGTTTGATCAAATCGATTTTACGCCCTTTGAGGAACTGGGTTATTTCGTAAGCTGGGCGCAAGCTGAAAAAAAAGGATACAGTGGCGTGGCTACTTTTTCTAAAATTAAACCTGATTTGGTGGTTGTCGGATGCGGTATTGAAAAATACGATCGCGAAGGAAGAATAATCAGGACAGATTTTGGGGACTGGACTTTGTTAAACTGTTACTTCCCCTCTGGAACCACAGGAGATGTCAGGCAGGATTTCAAGATGGAATTTTTATCGGACTTTTCCACATGGCTGCAATCCCTTTTAATGGAAAGACCGCGTTGTATCGTGGTTGGAGATTTAAATATTGCACATAATCCTATTGACATTCATGACCCTGTAGGAAATAAAAAAAGTTCAGGATTTCTACCCGAGGAACGGGCCTGGATGGATCAATGGATAGCGTCGGGCTTTGTAGATGCTTTCCGTTCAATTCATCCAAATAAAGTTCAGTATAGCTGGTGGAGCTTCCGTGCGAACTCCCGGGGAAATAATAAAGGATGGAGAATTGACTATCAAATGGTTAGCCCTGAAATGAAAGAAACCATCATCGCAGCTGATCAACTAAATGATATTATTCATTCAGATCACTGTCCTGTTCAGGTAATGTATCAACTCTAATCCTCTTAAACAAATACATAATGCGTAATAATATCTCACTTTTAATTGCACTGCTACTACCCTTTTCAATGATTGCTCAAGGATGGTCAGGTGGCATTCGCGCTGGTTTAAACTATTCAAGAATTGACGGTCCTTCAGAGATTGATCCAGGTGGAAATAATCTGGAGCGAAATACCTTCTCAAGTGGCTTCCACATAGGTGGCATGATTAGCAGAAAATTGAATAGCGCAGTAGGCTTGCGTGGAGAAATATTGTACTCACAGCGGGGCACTGATTATCAATATCAAGGGGATTCCTATTTAAGACTCTTCACCGAGGCAGGAGCTGTCGTCAATACAAGAGGAACGAGATATACTACGCTCAGAATAACCAACACCTATTTAGATTTACCTCTATCTGTTTTTTTACGCTTGGGTAGAATTGAATTATCTGGCGGCGGGTATGGAAGTTTTATGCTAAGTTCAAGAGGTGTAGGAGAATTGAATTACAACGGAAAAAGTACGGTGGGTCAAACCATTGAACCGCTTCTTGTTCCTTTAAAATATGATTATTTTAAAGATCAGTATCAACAAACCGGCGTTCTCAATACAAAGGTTATCACGGTTGACAATAGAAGAGTGGTGGTTCCCTCTACTTTAGGCGCTTATTATGATACCAGAGACACGGGCGTTCCCCTTTTCAACAGAATAGATGCGGGTCTGCATGCCGGACTAGGTATATTTATGAGCCAGGGTCTTTATTTAGGTGCAAGAATTCAAAAAGGATTCATGGATTTAACACGGGCCGAACAAGAACTATCCTTGCAAAATCTGGATAGTGCGGGAAAAATCATCCCCAGAAGTGACGAAGATTTGAACTTATCCTTGCAGCTCTCTATTGGCTTTAGCTTTTAGAATATATTTTTAAATCCAAGGTGTATTTTGGGCGTGGCGCTACTTAATGGCTGACCATTGTTTGAACCTACCGCAACGCTTATACCAAATAAGCCTGCAGTAGTTTCGATATTAAGGCCTGCGCCCAGTCCAAATGGTTTATCATTTACGGCTATGCCTTCTTTCATTTCTGTAAGGAATGATTGGTTTAAAAAGGTATAGATATAGGAATTTTTACTAATCAGAAGTCGGTAAGCTACTGTTGCCAGCATAAATTGACGTACTAAAAAAGCCTCTTCATCGAATCCGCGTAAATTTTGATTTCCACCAAGTCGAAATAATTCGTTGCTAAGTAGCTCACCACTACCTCCGAGGTAGCCAACCATTCCGTTGGTCTGAATCGTACTATTTTTTCCTATTGGAATGAAATAACTGCCCTCAGCATGAACTCTATAACGTGCCTGATTTTTAAACTCATTATACTTTTCTGAAAATCCTAAGGCAACAATTCTGGTATTTTGAATGATTCTCCGATTACCAGCGGTAATTCGAGTTTGTAATAACCACCCTGAACGAGGATTCAATGCGTAATCTGTTCTATTAAAAGAGAAAGAAAATCCAATACCAGATTGTTTCATATCGAGTTGGTCTGGAAGTTTATTCGATTGCAATAATTTTTTCTCATCAATACCTATCAGGCGGCTATTATTCGATTCAAGATGAATTTGCCAGTAATCGCCGCCACGGAATTGGAAAAGAAGACCTATTGACTGTTCTACATTAAGAAATGAGGTATCGCGTTTGTATAAATCGGCCCGCCAGTCGAGACCCAGGGGAGAACCTAATAAAAAAGGGTATCGGAGCGCCATTTGCAGCCGCTGTGTTTCTGGCCTTAATCTTTCAAATTGAATATAAAGCCTTTCCCCACGGCCGAAAGAATTCAGGAATTCGCCCTCAAGAGTACCTGTTAACAAGGTACCCCCGGCATTGGTAGAGGCTCCCGGTAATAATCCAATCAAAAAATCGAATCGACTGGCCGATTTTTTCTTCATAGTAAGGACCAAGCTTACCTTTTCGCCTGAAAGGACAGGTTTTGCATCAATGAGTTCAACATAAGGGAGGGCAGCTATTCTTGTCGTCATTTTTTCCAGCATTTCTGTAGAAAATGCCGCCCCCTTTTTTAAATCCAGATAGCGAAAAAGAAAAGAAGTCGCCAAGGGTTTATCCCCTTTTAAAAGAATGGAATCAAATCGTATAAATGCGCCAAAATCTACCTTTATCTGTACGTCTAATGCCCCATTTTCAGTTTTTAAAATATGGAGCGCCGTGCGGGCAAAAGGATAACCCTGGGTGTTTAGTAATGAATTTATTTCCCCTAACAGCCCATTCCGACGAGCGATAGTTGCCGGTTTTCCAATATTTTTTTTAATTATGGCTTCCCATTTTCCAACCTCAAAGAGGATAGATGAATGAGCTATACTGGGAAGAGGTTTTTGTATTGCGCGCCAATAATAGCGTAGGCCCTGATGAATAAAAAGGTATGTTTTATCTTCAACAGACTTTATGCTGTCAACGGAAAATTCTAAAAAACCTTCATTGTGCATACTATCGGTAAGCACCTTTATATAATCAAGTGGTTGAATATCAATCCCAATAATTTGGTTTTGAATAAGTACTCCCTCCTTATTTATCTGTTGTAAAACTATCTGAGCAGACGATGATGAGACGGCCAGACAGAGGAACAAAAAGGGAAAACAAAAGGGAAATCGCATATCGCTATAAAATTATTGCATTATGTAAAGGTAAGGGATTTTTAATTGTATGCCCATCTGCTGTAACACGTCTGTGGTTATCTACATTACCTTATTAAAGTTTCGAAGCAAATTATCATGGCATTTTGTGAGGATATTTAAAGCTGGCAAAATGAATTTAAACCATTTTTTAATGTGTTTATCTTATTATCTATCCGTTTAAACCGATATACTTCCCAACTAGTGTTAAATTCAAGAAAATAATAACCATGGTGAGCTATTTGACTCAATGAAATATTTTAGTGGTTTATAATACAATGTTTGAAACGAATCAATATTCACCTACTTCTGAGATGTTTTTAATAACTATGTTCTGTTGCATTTTTAACTAATTCTGAAATTTGCTTTTAACTAAATTAAAATCAACAAGTTATGTTAAAAAATATAACTTTTTTATGATTTTATTCGCCTGATAATCAGTTTTTTAGTAACTCCGAAACTTTAGTAATTAATACCCCTCAATTTCGACCATATTATTTACTAACTGAAGCACTGCGTAATTAAACATAAGATAATCAGATAAATAAGTGTATAAAAAGATGGTTGGAAAATAACTCCGAAACTTTAGTAGCGCCTAAATATTAGTTGCACTATGCACGTAAGTAAAAATATATTAAAACAAAATGTTTTAATATATCAATAATTAAACATTTTGTTTTATATTTACCTGATTTTAATAGTCATCCTTCCTATGTATTTAAACTGCCACACTTATTTTAGTCTTCGCTACGGGATCATGTCACCGGAGGAGCTGGTTAGTTATGCTGTAGAAAATGACATTAAAACATTGGTATTGACTGATATCAACAATACGAGTTGTGCCGGAGAGTTTATAGATAGTTGTCAAAAAGCGGGAATAAAGGGCTTATTAGGTATTGACTTTCGGAATGATGCGGGAGAATGCTTATACATTGGAATAGCGCGTAATCGGGAGGGATTTAGTGAATTGAATACGTTTTTAACAGACTTTTCGATGAA
>CAMDWC010000198.1 GCA_945878825.1 Haliscomenobacter hydrossis DSM 1100 | reverse complement strand
CGACCTATAACTACTTTACGTTTATCATTTTTTTGCTTTAGCCAGTGCGCAAAGGCAGCGGTCATAACGACAATGTCAATGGCTGTTAAGTTTTCACCTGGTCGCCCACCAATGGTTCCTCTTGTTCCGGAAATAGATTTTATTAAAGTCACCTTTTTTGATTTTGAAGCAAATATACAAAATAGCAGGCATCTCTTATCTTTGTGTGAAAAAGGCTTTGGAAAAATATCTTGCTATTGATAAATATTTGTTTTTATTTGTTCAGGAATATATGCATCATCCAGTCCTGGATATACTAATGCCCCTATTAAGGAATAAACTTATCTGGATTCCTCTTTATGTGTATATACTTTTCTATATTTTTCAATGGGGTAGGCGCATATTTTTGAAATACCTCTTTTTTTTAGTTGTACTTATTTCAACAACGGATGTATTTAATAGCCGTATATTAAAAGTTGTTTTTCATAGAATCAGACCATGTAATGATGGCCAGATAAATGCTCTTTTTGAACCTTTGATTCGCTGTGGCAGCGGTTTTTCCTTTCCTTCGAGTCATGCTGTAAATCATTTTGCATTGGCAGGATTTTTTTATTTTACGGCTCATTTTATACCAGATAAATGGCGATTTATATGGTTCGTATGGGCATTTTTAATTGCCTTTGCCCAGGTTTACGTTGGGGTACATTACCCATTAGATGTCTTTGTTGGTGGAATAATCGGACTTTGTTTTGGCAACATTGTTGCGAAAATGTATATTTGCACTTTAAATAAAGGAATAGGCAAATAAGGATAAAAATGGATCAATCATGGTTAATCTATGTGGGGCTTGTATTGGTAGTGTGGGTAGGGGCTATTTTACCTTTTGTTTTAAAGAAAGGGGAGTTGTTTCTCTCAAGAATTCTCCTGTTTAGCGGTGCTTATTTGCTGGGCATTGCCCTTATTGTTTTTGTTCCTGATATTATCAGGATAAGCCCTGAAAAAAGTCCCTGGATACTTATTGGTTTTTTTATCCAGTTGATCATTCAAAAAATTTCTGGTGGAAGCGAACACGGTCATATTCATACCTCTACCACATTGAATAAGCAAATGGCTTTACAAGTATTTGTCGGACTAAGTTTTCACGCTCTGATGGACGGGGCTTCCGTAGGTAGTTATAATGAATGGTCGCATCTACATCACGAAACAGGTGGACACGAGCATGGTTTTGTTTACGGTATTCTAATGCATAAAATAGGGGAGGGATTTGCCCTTGCCTCATTATTAATGTTGACAAAAACGAAATCGATTCATGCGGCAATGATCATCCTTATTTTTTCTTTGATGGCACCATTTTCAGCATGGATTGTTTCATTATTGTATTTAACTTCAACCATTATCACTATATTGATGGCGATGGTTGCGGGATCTTTTTTGCATATATCAGCGAGTATATTACTCGAAAGCTGGCACAAGAAAAGTGAGAAAGATACAGACCGTTATAAATGGGTGGTTATTTTATCAGGATTTATGTTGGCCATATTAAGTTCATTGCATTAAAAAAGCCATCACCGGGAATCCCAATGATGGCTTTAATATGAATTATCTTAAAAACGATTACATCATACCTGGCATTCCACCTCCATGAGGCATTGAAGGACCTGATGAATCTTTTGCTGGTTTCTCGCTAATAACACATTCTGTAGTTAAAACCATACCTGCGATAGAAGATGCATTTTCCAAAGCAATACGGGTAACTTTAGTTGGGTCAATAACTCCAGCTAATTTTAAATCTTCAAATTTGTCAGTACGAGCATTATAGCCCATATCACCTTTTGAATTTAAAACTCTTTGAAGAACCACGGAACCTTCAACCCCTGCATTTTCAGCAATGGTACGAAGAGGAGCTTCTAAAGCTTTACGAACGATGTTAACACCAATATTTTCATCTTCGTTAATTCCTTTAAAGTTTCTTAGTGCAGCAATAGCGCGCACTAAAGCGACACCACCACCTGCTACGATACCTTCTTCAACGGCGGCACGGGTAGCACTTAATGCATCGTCAACACGGTCTTTCTTTTCTTTCATTTCCACTTCTGTTGGAGCACCAACATAAAGAACGGCTACACCACCAGCTAATTTAGCTAAACGCTCTTGTAACTTCTCACGATCATAATCGCTGGTAGAAGCTTCAATCTGCTGCTTTAATTGTTGGATACGCGCTTTAATCTGAGATTCTTCGCCACCACCGTTAACGATGGTAGTATTATCTTTGTCGATAGAAATTTTCTCCGCATTTCCAAGATGTTCTAAAGTAGTATTTTCTAATTTATAACCCTGCTCTTCAGAGATAACGGTACCACCAGTTAAGATAGCGATATCTTCAAGCATTGCTTTACGACGATCACCAAAACCTGGGGCTTTAACGGCTACTACTTTAAGACTTGCACGTAAGCGATTTACTACTAAAACGCCTAATGCCTGACTTTCAATATCTTCAGCTATGATTAACAATGGTCTTCCCATGCCTACTACTTTTTCTAAAATAGGGATAATATCCGCCATGTTAGAGATTTTTTTATCGTAGATAAGGATAAACGCATTATCATATTCACTTACCATGTTTTCTGTATCCGTGACGAAATAAGGAGAAAGATATCCTCTGTCGAACTGCATACCTAAAACTTCTTCCATGTAAGTTTCAGTACCTTTTGATTCTTCAACGGTAATAACACCGTCTTTAGAAACGCGTTTCATTGCCTCTGCGATAAGTTCACCAATCGCTTCGTCATTATTCGCTGAAATACCAGCAACCTGTTTGATACGATTAAAATCGGAACCAATGTTTTCCGACTGTGATTTCAAGAAAATGATAACTTCTTTCACTGCCTTATCGATACCACGCTTTAAATCCATTGGATTTGCACCTGCGGTTACGTTTTTAAGACCAGCATTTATAATAGCCTGAGCCAAAGCAGTAGCAGTTGTTGTTCCATCACCAGCAATATCAGCTGTTTTGGAAGCTACTTCTTTAACCATTTGAGCACCCATGTTTTCGATAGGATCCTCCAGTTCAATTTCTTTAGCAACGGTTACCCCATCTTTAGTAATTTGAGGAGCACCAAAACTTTTTTGGATAACCACATTACGACCTTTTGGTCCAAGGGTTACCTTCACGGCATTGGCCATGGCGTCGACACCTGCGCGTAATTTTTCCCGGGCGTCTCTATTAAAACTAATTTCTTTAGCCATCTTTCGATTTCTCTTTAAGGTTTGAAATGAAAATAATTACATAATGACCAAAATGTCATCTTCGCGCATGATTAAATAATCATACCCTTCGAAATTCAATTCCTGACCAGCATATTTACCATATAAAACGGTATCACCTACCTGAACTGTCATTAGGTTACCGTCTTTTCCTGGTCCTACTGCTACTACTTCACCTCTTTGAGGTTTTTCTTTAGCGGTATCAGGGATAATAATTCCTCCCTTCGTCTTTTCTTCCGCAGGAGCAGGCTTTACTACAACACGATCGTTGATTGGCCTCATATCTCTTTATTTTATTAGGTGGTTAAAAAATATTTAATTTGTCTCTATCACTTAATGTGCCAATCTTCAATATCTGCCAAATTTTCATGTTTAATCCTTTTTATGTCAGATTTTAAGAACAAAAAGGCAGTTAACACTTATTTTTTACCTCTTTTTGACTCAAAATTACGTTCTCCAGCCCTGATTGATAAATTCAGATGGTTCTCCTCAGGTGGAATCGGGCAGTTGAATCCTTCATTATAGGCACAATATGGATTATATGCTTTATTAAAATTTAAGATGATCTTACCGTCCTTAACGTTGCTCAACCTTACATCCATATATCTGCCACCTCCATAACTTTCCACACCATTAGTGTTGTCTTTAAAGGGTAAAAACAGATAATCTTTAAATTGAGGTTGCCGTATTAACGTCATGTTTTGATATAGAAATACCGTGATTTTTTTCTGTCCATGTGTAAAGGTTACCGTGGCAAATTTTCGATAATCACGGGTAATTCCACTGTAGGTAGGCATTTGAAATACAGGTTCCTTATCTAATGGAACATATTCTGCTTCTACCTGCCAGGATTTTTTAAAGGAAAAATATTTTATAAGATCTTTTTCCTCAGGCGTAATAGGTTTCCTGGGGTCTGACAGTAGTTCGTCCAAATGTGTTTTTCTATAGGCAATAACTTCCTTTTTTGATTGGGAAATCAATGGACCCGTTATTTGCCAAAGCAGTAAAATAGTCAGGAGGTTTCTAAATATATATGCGTTTTTCATGTGTTGTATTTATTGCGCTACTAAAACAAGTTTATTTTCACTTCCGTTAATTTCCATTCGGGTAATTTTTTTCAATGGAAAATTAGATAAATCAACCAAAAGTTCCCAGTTCGCATTTTTGTCAGGGTGAAATTGATAAATTTTAGCTCCTTCTGCCATAATTAAGGTACCGTCTTTTAAAATGCCAAAATCTTCCTGTTGGTTTAACGGCATGATGATAGGTATTTTGGGGCTTTCAGTGGAGTAAATAGCTTTTGTTCGATAAATGAAGGATGGTTCTCCTGGTTTAGCCTTCTGAATATAGTAAAGTTCCCCATTTTCAGTAACGCGAAAACATCTGCCTGGCGAGGAGGTTATCATTACGGAAGCGTTTTCATCTAAACGGCGATACCACAATGTTTGTGGATTTCCGAGTTCAAAGGTAATTACCCCTTGATCGTAAACCCATCTAAAATAACCTATATTCGTTTGATTCGTTAAAATAGGTCTTCCTTGATTTTGTCCGTTTAATGGCAGTGACCATATCCTCTGAAGGGTATCCTTTGGCCAAAACTCCATTCTTAAAACACCAATGTCCCTTTTATTAGGCATGGTTATGGCAGAATATTCACCTTCTTTTGTATCTGTGAAGCGCACTAACTTACCGCTGGAAGTGTTCAGTTTGTATATGTCAGGATGAGAGGCGCCTTTGGCAGCACTACTGTAAAATAAAAGACTATCTCCTGCTAAATGGGGGTGATTGTTATAACCCTGTGTATTCAATGAGGTTAAAAGGGTAAGATGCTGAAGTTTGATGTTTCCCTGAGCATCTTTTTTTATTTCTAATTGGAAAATATTACTTTCGGGTAGTTGAGCCACTAAGGTGACCTTTATCAAAAACAGGTAAATGAACAATGTTAATGTTCGCATATAATCGAGGTTAGAAGGATTAAAAATTGATATTACTGCAATAATATAGCCATTAGCTTAAATTGTTGATTATTTTTCCTTACTTTTTTTGGAATATTATTGAATTATCCTATTTTTACAACATTAAAACATATAGGAATGAATTTTTCGGTAGCATTTTATTTTAGTGGTTTCTGTTTTTACGTTTTGCCGTAAAGGGACGCTATGATTGCTATAAAATTATTTCTGCAAAATAGAGTCCCGGCATCGGGACTTTTTTTTTGGTTAAAAATGAATTATGATCGCTCAAACGTTACTTGAAAAGAAGTTAAAAAATACCCAATCGCTGGGCGTTGCCATACAAGGGGTGCCTGGTGCTTTTCATGACATTGCTGCAAGACATTGTTTTGAAGGTCAGTCTATTGAAATTATTCCCGCCATAACTTTCGACCAATTAGTGGAGCGTGCTCAAAGTGATACCAGGGTGGATGTTGCGCTTATGGCTATTGAAAATTCTATTGCTGGCACTTTATTACCTAACTACAAAAGGGTTCATGATTCTTCTCTCTCCATTGTGGGTGAGGTGTATTTAAGGATTGTTCAGAATTTAATGGCTTTACCAGGCCAGTCAATAGCCGATTTGAAAGAGGTTCATTCTCATCCCATTGCCATTGAACAATGTCGCGAGTTTTTCAGAAATTTTCCTTCTATTAAACTTATCGAAAGTGAAGATACTGCCCTTTCAGCAAAGTATATTAGAGACGGACAATGGAAGGGTATAGGTGCTATTGCCAGTAGTTTAGCTGCAAAAATGTACGATTTAAA
>CAMDWC010000197.1 GCA_945878825.1 Haliscomenobacter hydrossis DSM 1100 | reverse complement strand
CCGGAGGATCCTAATGCAAAGAAACCCCTGCGGGAAGATGTGTTGCTTTCTGCCTACCTGCAGCAGATTACCTTGTTGACAGATGCCGATAACAAAGACGGGCATGCAGATACCGTAAAAATGATGACCATCCACGCTGCAAAAGGATTGGAGTTTTCCTGTGTTTTTGCTGTTGGTTTGGAAGAGATGCTTTTCCCGAGTGCCATGAGCATCAATACCCGTGAGGAACTGGAAGAAGAAAGAAGACTTTTTTATGTGGTGATTACCAGAGCAAAACACAAACTTTGGATCAGCTACGCGAATACCCGCTACAAGTTTGGACAGGTGGTGCAGAATGAACCCAGCAGGTTCATCAATGAACTGCCAGAAGACCATTTGGATCGTTCTTATGCTGGCGGTGGATTCAGGAACCAATCCAGCGGACCTTCTGCATCAGAGCGGATGAAGGGTTGGGGTGGATCCGGTGGAGCGACGCCACAAAACCGCAGTTATTTCAACGAACCGAAAAAACAGCCCGAAAAGCCGACTTATTTGCCTGTTCAACCTCCTGTGTCAAAAGCGGTTGTTCACCAGCCATCGGATGATTTCAGGCCAAGTGACACGACAGACCTGAAAGCCGGACAACAGGTTGAGCACCAGAAATTTGGATTTGGGGAAGTGCTGAAAATGGAAGGCGCAGCCCATAACCCTATTGCCACGATCAACTTTAAACTCAACGGAGAAAAAAAGATCATGCTGAATTACGCGAAGTTGAGAATTTTGGAGTAGGTTTAATTTGGCAGCCAACCATGGTTTTGTAAAACAAAGGCTGGTGCAAAAAAAGCCAACGATTTTATATTTTTTTCTTGGTAACTACCAAAGTAATATCATCAGGATTAGGTTGTCCTTGTATCCATTCATCCACAGATTTTACTAAAACATTGATAATCTCCTGCGCGGATAAATGGCAAGAAACTTGAATCAAACTTTTCATTCTTTCATAATCATATAGTTCGCCAGCTAAATTCGGCGCCTCAGGCAATCCATCAGAAAATTGTACCAGCACATCTCCTCCTTTAAATTCTCTTTTCTCTAAAACATAATCTTCATCTCTTAAACTACCTAATGGTAAACCATTGTTTGCAAATTCTTCTACTAGTCCTTTATTAGCATTATAAAAATAAATAGGAGGCATAGCAGCAGAACTTAAAGTAATTTCATCGGAGCCAAATTCTACTATATTTAAACTCATTCTTAAAATACCCAGGTTAACATTTTTTATAACAGTATTTAATCTTTTCAGCATTTGATTTGGCTTTAATGTATTTAATCCATTAAGAGCCGTTTTGGTCACCGAAACCATCATTCCGGATACCACACCATGACCTGTGGCATCACCACAAACGCTAATTAGCAAACCTTCGACCGGATTAAAAAAATCATAATAATCACCCCCTACTTCTGTTGAAGAACGAATAAAAGTTGCAATATCTAAATCAGCTCTTTGAGGCAAATTCTTGGGCAGTAAACTTCTTTGTAAATCTTGAGCGGCTTTTAATTCTAGTGTTTTTCTGTTTTCTTCAAATTGTTTAATTTTCTTTTTTTGATTGTATAAAAAAATAAAATATATGATTATTACAAAACTTATTGACAAGATTATTGCCGTAACTACAAGCCTTTTTTTTGCTTTTTTGTCATTTAATTCTTCTTCTGATTTTAATTGCTCTTCAACAATTTTACTCTGAATGTTATTGGCTTCAATACTATTAAACACTTTGTCTTTTATAGCAACATATTGTACTATATATTTATAAGCACTGTCTTTGATTCCCTTCTTTTGGTACTCTTCGTATAGTAATTTATTTGCGGTCAACTCGCCTTCGGAATATATATAGTCTTTAGATAATTCAACAACTTTGTTTGCATATAAAATAGTCGAATCGTTTTTGTTTAATAGCTGATAACATTCTGCAATTAATGCATAAGCCTCCATTTTATCTTTAAAAAAATTCACTTTTGAAGCAATATTTAAATAATTTATCGCGGAATCATATAACATTTTATTTTTTAAAACCTTGCCATATAACATTGCATCGTACCCCTTAAATATTTTTCTTTGTTTTAAAATGCATTTCAAATATTTTTCTGCAGTGTCATATTCTTGTAGCAGGATAAATAATTTTGCTAAAAACTGATTTACCCCTTTGTCAGAGTTAATATCCAGGATTTTTTTCTGTTTATCACCAAGTGTTGTAGTATCTAATAAATATGGAGATAAAAGGTTTAAATATTCATGAGATTTAACTTTGTTACCCAAACAGGCATATGCATATGCAATTATAATATTCGCGTCGTCTAAATTAACTGCCGATATAAATTTATCATTGCCCGACGCTAAATTCTTATTGGTATATTTTAAAACCTCAAAGGCGTAAACAAGTCCTAAAGGATAATTCCCAGTTACAAATGTTAGCACTACAGATTTGCCTATATTTATCCAGGGCAGGTATTGTTCTAAATTTTTTGATTTTGCAATATCTTCTGCTTTTTTGTAAAACAAAATGGAAGAGTCTGGATTATCAATCAAATACTCCCTCCCAATATTTATATAGGTTTCTATTTTTACATTGTCTGAAGATTCGAGTTCAATCTTTTTTAGAGAATCTTCAATGCTAAATTCTTTTTGAGCAACTGCACCTAAGCTAAAAGTTACTAGCTCTATCAGAAGAATATATATTTTAATTTTTGTGTAATTTACCTTTTCTGAAAAGGGTAGATTTTTGGAGATTTTATACATGATTGTAATGTTGTTATTTGGCATATTGGGACCATTTCTTTTTTTCTAAAATAAGTTGGAGTTGTTTTATTTGCATACAATAAGACAGCAATCTGTTTTGTTTAAATAACTGGCTGAATGAAAGCAGTATTCTTTTTTCACGCAGCCATTATTGATTTTTTCAACTAAAAAAATTTGTCTGTTTATAGTACATAAATATAATTTATACTTTTTAACTCATCTAATGTTTTTTATTTTTCACCACCAGCTCGCCATAAGACTAGTCAATCAACCCAATCTTGCACCGCTTCAAAGGATTCCGCCTCGATGACTCCGCCGGGCCAATAGAGTGTTCATCATCATCATCTATCCTGATAGTCATCAAATAATTACGATTATTTGGATTTTACTTTTATCCTATTCAATTGGCGATTTTTTTAATCAAATAAATATAAATGCTATGAAAAACAGCAAAATTTTTCAGTTAACCAGTTTTACTTTACTTTATTTTTTCTTACTGATAAGTTCTGGAGTTTTTTCTCAATCAGATTCAAAAAATAAAAGCATCATCAACGATTCTAGACTAGCCAAAAACGAATTTATAAAAGCCGACAAATTGATGAGTAGCCTTTTTAATAATGCCTATGCTTATGTTATTTTTCCCAATGTAGGCAAAGGTGGTCTGGGTGTTGGGGGTGCATTTGGCAATGGTGCCGTTTTTCAACGAGGGAAGGTGATAGGCACTGCAAAACTATCACAGGTAACGGTGGGATTTCAGGCGGGCGGCCAAGCCTACAGAGAGGTTATTTTTTTTGAAAGCGCAAAGGACCTGATCCGATTCAAGGAAAATAAAATTGAATTTTCTGCACAAGCATCTGCAGTTGCCGCAACGGAAGGAGCATCGGGGAATGCCAAATATGTAGATGGTGTGATGATATTTTCACAAACCAAGGGTGGTCTCATGTATGAGGCTTCTTTAGGAGGGCAAACATTCAAATTCAGGAATTTGTAATAAGTTGAACTGTTGCGGCTTAACGCTGAACATCATTTTACCTCTTGTTCCACAAGATCGCTGTAGGATTTGTCTGCCAGCTGAGATTTGTCCAATCCGAAGTATTTAAAATATTTGTCGCATTGTTCTTTGAGTTGCTCGATGGTAAATGTTTCATTGCTGTCAATGGCTTCAACCTCCAAAAATGTACCTAAGCCCTGCACTTCATCGAAATGAAATTTCACATTGTCAATAAAATATATTTTCCGTTTCTTGTCTACCGTTATTTTTACGCCAAGCTGTTTTGTCAAGATATTTTTTAATGCACCATTGGGTTCATGCTAGTATAAAATTGGGTCAAGGTACCAAAACCTTTTGTTTATAAAGGGATTGTAAAACGCTGGAAATTGGGCAAGGTTTTTACAAATGAAGTCCAGTAAATGTTTTAAACAAGAACAAATTAATGTTCATAAAACAAACATTACTTACCTTTATGTCGTTGAGTAACAAAACACAACATTGACATGAATAAGACTTTGTCGCAAAAGCAGATTGGTCGGCGAGTGGCTGAAATTCGCAAGGTAAAAGGGCTGTCTCAGGAAGAATTGGCTAAAACCATCAAGATTTCCAGACCATCCTTGGCTCAAATTGAGTTAGGGAACAGAAGTGTTGATGTTCTTGAACTTCAAAAATTCTCCCAGGTTTTGGGTTTTTCTCTGGATGATTTCATGTCTACAGATTTCTCTGTAAGCCAGGAACCTTCTGTCGAATATGAAAAGAAGACAAAGAAGGTGGAGGAACGTGTTTCTGTTCCCAGGCTTCAGCTCCATAAATTCAAAAATGTTTTGTTGTATATTCTTGAAAGCTGCGCGGGCAAGCCCAATGTTGGCGAAACTGTACTTTACAAACTGCTGTATTTCGCTGACTTCAACTATTATGAACTCTATGAGGAGCACTTAACAGGTGCAAAGTATCGCAAACTACCTTACGGACCCGTTCCGCAGAAATTAGATTCAATTATCAAGCAAATGATTGATGACGGGCAGTTGCAAAGGGTAAAAACCGACTATCACGGTTATCCGCAAACAAGGTATTTGCCTTTAGAAAAAGCAGATTTAATTGAGTTGAGGGCAAGTGAAAAAGAAGTCATTGACAGGGTTATCGCACAAATGAGTGATTGGTCTGCAGCCGCAATCAGCAATTATTCTCATAAGGATATCCCATGGCTTGCTTCTAAAGAGGGAGAAGATATCAATTATGAATTAGCTTTTTATAGAGAGGCTCCTTTCTCTGTAAGAAATTATGGCGATGAAATTGAGGCAAAATGAACTTTGATGAATTAGCTGAATTTCAAAAGGACATGAAAGACCTATTGAAGAAATATCGAACGCTAAATGAAGATTTGAATGTGGTTAAAAAGGTATTGGAAGTATTGCCTGATCAAAGGCCTCCGTTTAGTTTTCGCATTGATAACGTAGGAGTGGAAACCTGTGTAATCAAAGTCAAAAAGATTGCTTGTAAATCACTAAAAGGAAAAGGAGTTAATTCAGGATTAAGATTGGTTTATGCGTACTTTCCTGAGCAAAGTAAAATCACTTTCATTGAGTTATATCATAAGATGGACAAGGAAAATGAAGACAGGAAAAGGATCAACAAACATTTCGGATGCGAATCCTAATGAGGTTTTTGTAAATTGTACCATGAAAAAGCAATTCCTACTTTCTCTCCTTTCATTATTCATACTTCAGTTTTCAAAAGCGCAGGTTTTACCCGAAAGGGAACAATCCCGCATAGTGGATGAAATTCTCAATGAAAGGTTCAATGTATTGTTGCCTCAATTGATGGAGCGAACAGGCATAGACATGTGGGTAATTATCTCGAGAGAATATAACGAAGACCCGGTCCTCAAAACCATGCTGCCATCCACCTGGCTCTCGGCAAGAAGAACAACCATGCTGGTTTTTTTTAATGATCCTGTAAAAAAACAGCTTGAGAAACTGGCGATTGCGCGCTATAATGTCGGCGAATCGATCAAGGCCGCTTGGGACATGACCCGGTTTCCCGACCAGTGGGATGCCCTGAAGGATATCGTTCAAACCAGGGCACCGAAAAAAATTGGATTGAATACCTCTATTGATTTTGGCCATGCGGATGGGCTGGACCATTCCCATTACGAGATGTTCATGAACATGCTTCCTGCGCAATACAAATCAAAGGTGGTGTCTGCTGAACCATTGGCGGTTGGATGGCTCGAGAGCCGCACGGA
>CAMDWC010000196.1 GCA_945878825.1 Haliscomenobacter hydrossis DSM 1100 | reverse complement strand
GAGGCTATAAATATTATTTTGCCTTGCCCGTTTTCAATCATTTTAGCTCCTAAGGCTCTACTTAAAATAAACTGTGCAGATAAGTTTATTTCTAACACTGAATCCCAATATTCATCAGAATGATCGACGGCAGGATTTCTCAAAATAGTGCCTGCATTATTGACAAGAATATCAATAACCTTATGATTTTTAGATACTTTTTCCAGGAAAGCATAAAGTTGGGCCCGGTCAGCAAAATCACATTGGTAGGCATGAAATTTTCTACCTAAGGCAATAACCGATTTTTCAATAGCAGAATGCTGAAGTTCCAGGGTAGCAGATACCCCTATAATATCAGCACCGGCCGCTGCGAGACCTTCCGCAATAGCAAATCCAATACCCCTTTTACAGCCTGTCACTAAGGCCACTTTACCTGTCAAATTAAAAATTGGCAACATATATAGTTATTTAAGGTCCATAGGATTAACTTTATCCATATCACTATATTCCAGATTTTCACCCCCCATACCCCAGATAAATGAATAAGCGGCAGTACCAACGCCAGAGTGAATAGACCATTCTGGTGAAATAACAGCTTGATGATTATGGCAAATTAAATGTCGGGTATGAGCGGGCTCTCCCATTAAATGAATAAGAATCTGATCTTTAGGAATATCAAAATAGAAATAAACCTCATTTCTCCTAATGTGGGTATGTGGAGGAAAGGTATTCCAGATACTTGGAGAGAGAAGGTCGGTCAATCCCATAACCAATTGACAAGTTTGCAATCTTTCCTTTACAATGATCTTGTAAATATTCCTTCTGTTAGCCGTTTCAAATTCACCCATTTCAGCTGGAACCACCTCTTTTATAGGTATAAATACATCCGGATAAACAGCGTGTGCCAATACTGAATTAAGGTAAAACATAGCAGGATCAGCTTCATTTTCAGATGAAAATAAAATATGCTGCTTTCCTCTTCCAATGTAAAGGGCATCCTTTTTACCCAATTCATACGTTGCGCCATCCACTTCAACTGTGCCCTTGCCACCTACATTTATGATACCCAATTCCCTTCTTTCCAAAAAGAAATCAGCTTTAGTTATTTCTTCGAAAGGCAGTAATTCAACCTTTGATTTCACCGGCATTACCCCTGCTAATACAAAACGATCTTGAAGGGAATAAACTAATTCTATATGATGAGGTTGAAACAAATTAGATACTAAAAATTTAGATCTTAAATCATCAGTTCCCATATTGCGGACTTCATTAATGCCACTGGAAAATCTAATATGGTATGAATTTGACATAAAACGAGGTATTTATGAACATTTAAAATGAAAACCGATCGAAAGTAAGTAAAATAAAATTAATTTGCTGAAATTAGATTTCCGATTTTTAAAATTTAGAATTAAATGAATATGAATATTGTTAAAAATGGATTTCTCCATATCGCATTTTTTATTTTTTGCGTGCCTTTCATTTCAAATGCACAAATCAAGTTGCAAACCATAAAAGGAACGGTAAAGGATAAAACGACAAAAAGTCCATTAGCTTTTGCCACAATAAATGTAGAGAAAAGTGAAAAGCAAATTGGAACTGTGACTGATGAGAATGGAAATTTCATACTAACAGGTGTTCCTGTTGGCAGACAAAGTATCAGATGTACTTATTTGGGGTATGCCACTTTTCTTTCTGAGGAATTCATATTAACATCTGCCAAAGAAACGGTTATAAATATTGAACTTCAGGAAGAAATTCAATCTCTTTCTGCGGTAGAAGTGGTAGCATCTCAAAATACAAATGCCCCGGTGAATGAATCTGCCATGGTCAGTACAAGATCCTTTTCTGCGGAAGAAACAGAGAGAATGCCTGCAGGAGTAAATGATTTAGGAAGAATGGCCATATCTTATCCCGGCGTTACGAGAGGAGGCGATGATACAGAAAATGATATTATCATTAGAGGAAATTCTTCTTTTGGTATGCTATGGCGTTTAGAAGGTATCGATATTCCTAATCCAAATCACTTTGCCAGACCCGGAACATCGGGCGGTGGCGTAACCGTTTTTAGTGCTCAATTACTTTCAAGATCCGACTTTTCAACAGGAGGCATGTCTGCAGAATATGGCAATGCATTGTCCGGAACATTTGATGTTCATTTTAGAAAAGGAAACATGGAAAAAAGAGAACATAGGGTTAAAATAGGTTTATTAGGCCTGGATTTTGCCACTGAAGGTCCAATAAAATCTCAACAGGCTTCCTATCTGATAAATTATAGATATTCTACCTTGGGTTTACTTAATAAAATGGGCTTCCAACTTATTGGAGAAAGAGTTTCCAATGATTTTCAGGATTTATGTTTTAATCTCGCCTATCAAAGTAAAGACAAAAAAACATTCTATACCCTATTTGGAATGGGCGGTTTAAGTGTTGAAAATTACACCCCGGTCGTAGATCCTTTAGAAAGGAAACCGGGTAATGCAAATCATTGGGAAGATAGAATACAGGGCAGTAATATGGGTGCTGTTGGTTTTACCTTAACCAGACTAATTAATAAATCTTCTTTTATAAAAGCAGTTCTTTCTGTAAACTCCAGTCATATTTTCAGACAATATGATACTTTATCATTGAAAGATGAGCGTTACAGATATAATACTCAAAAATATCTGGAAGACAGAATTTCAACTTCGGTTACCTATCAAAAGAAATTAAGTGATGGAACAACCTGGAAGAGTGGAATCATGTTTCACCAGATCTTCTTTGATTATAATGTCGAAACTGCACCAAGAAGATCTCTTAGTGATGTTACACAACAAATAAACAATAGAAAAAATACAGTATTTGGCAACGGAAGCACACAACAGGGTCAGATATATACGCAAATTTCAAAAAGATTAACCGAAAAGGTTACTTTACAAACAGGATTACATTATTTGCATTTCTTTTTAAACAATACGTCAAGCATAGAACCGAGAGCGGCCATTTCATATAAGGTCGCCCAAAACCAAACTTTAAACTTAGCCTTTAGTAGATTAGGTAAAATGCTTCCCTTAGCTTCTTATTTTTACAGCCAGAAAGTAGGCAATGAAATTGTCCAACCCAATAAAGATCTAAGGCTAATTCAAGCAAATCATCTCATTTTAAGCTATCAAACAGTTAGCAAATCTCAGATAAAATTTAGTTTAGAAGGATATCTTCAAACATTGGGTAAAGTACCCGTTGAATTAAATACGGAATCATTGTATTGGATGCTGAATAATCAAGATCAATTTCCAGAATTCTCAGTTGTCAGTAAAGGCAGAGGATTAAATTATGGTCTGGATGCATTGGTTGAAAAGTTTTTCAGCAATAAAATTTACTTTTTAGTAACCGCTTCTACTTTTCGTTCTCAATATTCTCCCTTCAATCTGCAATGGTACAACTCAAAATTCAATACCAGATTTACAAGTTCCTTAACTTTTGGAAAAGAATTTACTTTTAGAAACCAATCTGTCTTACAGGGAGGTTTCAGGGTTTTATACAACGGTGGGTTCAGATATTCCCCTATTGACCCCATCTTGTCTGCAAAAACCGGACAATATGTGCCATTGGAGGGTAAGGAATGGACTTCACAGGTAACCCCCTATTTTAGAATAGACAGCAGGATTGCCTATCGTTTTAACAAAAAAGGATTTTTCGGGAATCTTTCCCTGGATATTCAAAATGTTACCAGTCACCGAAATATTTCCTTTGTTTCTTATGATGCTGTGGCCAATAAATTAAATTTCACAAGATTCGGAGGAGGATTTATACCTGTCTTAAGCTTCCAAATGGATTTTTAAACCTTTTTATTTTTTAAACTTAGAATTTAAAGTGATTTTTTTGATAATAAACCTTGTTATTATTCAGGTAAAACGTCCAAATCAAAATAATTATTTATAATTTTAGACTGTGACTAAGAAGTTTAAGTTTTAAAAATGCTTAAATCAATCCTAGAATGAGGAAGTTTTAATTAATAATTCTTCTACGATTGAAGTTAAAACTAACTTAAACAGAAACTTATACAAGTAATTGTCTGAATGAATGAATGAATGAATTCATTAACTATGGTTACTGTTTTAAATAATTATTAACATCATGGTCGAATGTATATCGTTCCATATTAATTTTAACCTACAAACATTATTTATGAAGAAAAAGCATTACCTCATTATCGGTCTGATATGCCTTTTGGGGAGTTTTGATGCCGGTAATGCGCAACTATCCGCTGCCGTTCTAGATCATCCCAGAAAAAGCTTAATTTCTGAAACTGAAACAAAAACGCTAGCGTTGAAAGTGACAGGTACACTTACTGATGCTGAAACGGGAACAGCCTTAATAGGTGCTACGGTCCAAGTTAAAGGAACTACTACTGGAACATCAACCGATCTTGACGGAACATATTCCATAGAAGCACCTGATGGAAATGCGATATTAGTATTCTCCTATATTGGATATGTCAATCAAGAGGTAGTTATTGGAAACCAATCTACTATTAATGTTAGTTTGGTTCCAGACGTACAAGCCTTAAATGAAGTAGTTGTGGTTGGATATGGTGCAGTTAAAAAAATGGATTTAACAGGAGCAGTAGATCAATTACAATCTAAAGATATCATCAGAGCTAATCCTGTGCAGGCGGCACGAGCCATACAAGGTCAGGTAGCAGGTGCAACGGTTACAAAGTCTAGTAATAAACCAGGAGCACCTTATAATATTAGCATAAGAGGAGAAAACACCATCAATAATTCTACTCAGCCATTGGTAGTCATTGACGGGTTAATGGGAGGTGATATAAACTCCATTAATCCAAATGACATTCAATCTATGGATGTATTAAAAGATGCTTCATCTACAGCCATTTATGGTGCAAGAGGAGCTAATGGCGTTATTATCATTACAACAAAAAAAGGATTTTCCGGAAAGCCAAAGGTAAGCTATGATAGTTATGTGGGCATGAAAGTTCCAGCGCACTTGCCAAGATTGATGAATACTGCTGAATTTTATAAAGCTACGTTTACTGACAGAGTTTTAGAAGGATCCGTTGGTGCCACATTTACTGCAGCTGAAACTGCTGCCATTCAGGGAAACAAGACTACTGACTGGGTTGATTTAATAACGGATCCGGCTTTACAAACAAGTCATAATTTAAGTGTTGCTGGTGGAAATGATAAAACTACTTTCAGGTTTTCAGGTGGTTTTTTAAATGAGAATGGAAATGTTCTATACACTGGCTTCAAAAGATACAATGTAAATGCAGGATTAGAAAGCAAATTAGGAGAAAGATTTAAAGTTGGATTTACCTCCTACATAACCTATAGTGATCAAAATGTTGGTTCTCAGGAATCATTGAGAAATGCCTACAGAGCCAGACCAACGGGAACTGTTTACTTTAGTGATTTAGCAAATCCATCTGAAAACGGTGACTTAGATGTTAACGGCTTATCCGTATGGATGGGTATCAATGATAAGCAAGTAAATAACCCCTTGTTGGATATTGATCCTAAAATATCTAAATTACAAACAACTACAGCTATTGCAATGGCAAATGCCTATGCCGAAGTGATGTTATTAAAAGGATTAACCTTCAGATCATCTATATCTGCATCTTATACAGGATCAAGAATAGGTGATTTTAGAGGACAATGGTCTAAATCACAAATTGGAGCAAAACCGAGAGCGCAGGCCGATAATACCACCCAAGGGAATTATACCATTGATAACATATTAAATTATAATGTTGAATCTGGAAAACATAAATTAAATTTCACTGGATTACAAAGTGCCTTTTACCAGAGAAATGAAGCTTACTCTATTTTTGTTCGTGATTTACCTTATGATTCAGATTGGTACGCTTTAAATACAGCGGCTACCATAGGAAGTATAGGAAGTTCTTTGACAGAAAGATCCATTCTATCCTATATGGGAAGAGTAAATTATACCTTCAATGAAAAATATTTGATAACCCTAACGGGTCGTTCTGATGGTGCTTCCCAGTTAGCTGTGGGAAATAAATGGGCATTTT
>CAMDWC010000195.1 GCA_945878825.1 Haliscomenobacter hydrossis DSM 1100 | reverse complement strand
TTTGGTTAAACAGTGAAATCCTGAAATCCCTTAAATCCGTGATTCAAACCAACTGGCTGCTACGCGCATAATTTCCAACGAAGATTGAGTCCCTAGTAGGGGCAATCCTTGTGGGTGCCTGATGTATATTGGGGGACATGTTTGTTTTTTGCGGTTGTTTCCTGTAAATAATTTTTGAATCACGGATTTATAGGATTATAGGATTTCACTGATTATTAATTACGTTTTATTCGCAGATGTATTCTTTCGTATAATCTCTCAGGGGCATAGCCCCGCCATCTTCGTAACTCTCCGCCGTAGGGTCAAAATCCAAGGAGATAAAATCAGAAAAACCAGGGTATAAAATCAGAAAAGAAAGTAAAAACGGCACTACAAGCCAAAAATTAAAGGGTTATAAAAAAAATATAGTGGAAAACCATAAGGGGTTAAGCAAGAAGTCAAGATCAAGATAAAAGCTAAGATCGCATAAAGCTGGGCATCTTTTCAATTTTATAGTACCGCTCAAAAAGCCATGGATGAAAAAGAAATAGAGTGTCAAGAAAATAAATAGTAGGGGTATCTCTTGAAGATGCCCATTATATAAGACATTCGCAAAGGAAGCCCTTACCAATACTTAATATATTTAATAAACCTTAATGTATTAAAGCTAGTTTTTCCAAAGATATAAAATCAGAAAAGGAACGGTATAATTTCAGAAAAGGAACGGTATAAAATTAGAAAGGAAAGGGTATAAAATAATAAAAGATAAAATAGGGCATATCTCATCGGAATGATATTATTGTTTCATCAAAAGACAATAAATTGAGATGGTATTTAAAATTAGCCAGAGCAGAAATTCCAAAAAATTTGCCACAGCCATGCTATTTAATTTATGGTTTGGACCTTATTATTTGAATTAAACCTTAAAAAAATCATGAAAAAACAAATTACTTACTTATTTATTTATCTAATTTTTTTGACCACATTACAAGGTCAAATAGTTCAAGAACGTTTACCAGGAGCTGAGGAGATTATTAACAGGAGTTCTCCCTTTAATTTAGAAGAACTAAAAGTTCGTTGGAAGAAAGCAGCATTGGAGAATTGTCCGGGAGTTCCTTGCATAACGTCTACTGTTCCAGGACCACCAACGACCGTTACAGCATCGGTAGGCAATGCCCAAGCCACCATAAGTTTTACAGCACCTTCATCTAATGGAGGCAGTCCTATTACAGGCTACACGGTGACGTCTAGTCCTGGAGGAATAACTGCGACGGGTGCTACCTCTCCCATAAACGTGACTGGATTAACCAATGGAACGCCTTATACGTTCACCGTAGTTGCTACGAATGCGATAGGTAATTCAGTGGCTTCCTCTGCTTCGACGGCGGTTACACCAGTAGCACCAGTTTGTCCAACTTCAACAGTTACAGATGTTGATAATAATATTTATAATACCGTAGCCATAGGCACCCAATGTTGGACAAAAAGCAACTTAAAAGTTACAAAGTACAATGATGGCACTGCGATTCCTGATGAATCAGCTAATACTGCTGGTTGGGGGGCGGGAGGAGGAGCATTAACTACAGGAGCTCTCTCAGATAATACTGGAGTTGCTTCCTTTATAGCTACTTATGGTTACCTATACAACTGGTATGCGGCAAAAGGTGTATCAACAAGTGGAAGCACCACCTATAAGAACATTTGCCCTATAGGTTGGCACGTTCCTACAGATGTTGAGTGGACTGCCTTAGAAACACAATTAGGCGGTTTTTTGGTTGCGGGTGGCAAGATGAAATCAATGGGTACAACGCTTTGGAATTCGCCAAATACAGGAGCGGACAACTCAAGCGGCTTTTCCGCTCTCCCAGGTGGTTGGCGTGGGTCTGGACCTTTTGGAGGAGGACTTGATGTTAAAGATAACGCTTACTTTTGGAGTGCGACAACCGACGCAGCCACTATCGGCTTTGGCTCGTTCCGCAGCCTGGATCGAGCCAATGGCGTTTTGAACCTGTCCAGCACCAATAAGTATCTTGGTTACTCTATCCGTTGCCTCAAAGATTGACTATTCTTTTGTCTAATTGACTTTTTTGTGGGCAAGGTAAGTGGGTGGTAAGAAAGAGGAGGTGCTGTCTAAAAAGCCTAGTTATGGTAAAAAAAGAATCCCCGATACAAAAGTGTAGGGGATTTTTTTATTCAGGTATAATTATCTAAAGGTGCAACATAAACAAATAGGAGATAGAGACCCAATTTGAATAACTTCCATCCATTACCTTTTAAGGAAACCACGCATCGTTCTCTTCGTTTGGAAGCCATTTGAAATTAAGTAAGCATTTATTTTCGCCATAAATCTGTAGAAACGAAGCACGCTTCGTCTTTTATTCGTCAGGACACAAATTTTAAATTTTGGTAGCATGCGCTTGTGAAAAAACCTTATCAACACCAACCCAATCCCCCCTTTTTCTGAATCAAGGATTTCCACGATTTGTCGGATTTCACGGATTATTCACAACGTCTTTGGTTTTTCAGATGAGATTGCTCCGAAACCATTGCCAATACTGATATATTTAAAAAAACATAAAATATAAAAAGTCCGATGTCCCGAGGATACAAAATAATAATCCAAGGGTATAAAATAATAATAACCTAGAGACCTAAAATAATAATTGGAACATTAAGGCACATTTAGCAAATAAACTATCATTGTCACAGAAAAATTAAAAACAGCGAGTTGTTCTTTAAAACCAATTTAGAGTTTCGTTGGCAAGCATTTTATAACCTTTAAAAAGCAAACATGAAAAAATTATTTATTGTATCTATTAGCCTAATCACTTTAGGTAACTTAAACGGTTAGGTGGAACAACAAAGTTTACCAGGAGCTGAGGAGATTAGTAACAGACGTACCAGTTTTAATCTGGATGAAATAAAGGTACGCTGGAAGAAAGCGGCATTGGAAAACTGTACTGGGGCTCCATGTACAACTGGACCGGGTGGTGGCTCTTTCACCTGTGGAACAAGCACGGTTGCAGATATTGACGGCAATACCTATAATACGGTTTTAATAGGTACGCAATGTTGGACAAAAAGCAACTTAAAAGTTACAAAGTACAATGATGGCACTGCGATTCCTTTGGATGCCTCCGCGACCGCGACTGGTAATGGTGCTGGTGAAACATGGAGTACTCGAGCCGCTGGAGCCTATTCCATTCTTTCTAATGAATCAAGCACAGGAACGAATGCTTCCAACTATGGATTTTTGTATAATTGGTATGCTGCTACTGATCCAAAGAAAATCTGTCCTGCAGGCTGGCATGTTCCTTCAGAGTCTGAATTTATTACATTAACTGCATTCGCATCTCCTAATCCAGGTTACAAGCTTAAATCGACATCTTCCCTATGGACAGGTTCAACGAATGGAACTGATAATTTTGGCTTCTCTATGTTGCCGAGTTATGAACGTAGTGAATTTGGTGAATATTTAATAGGTGTTTGAAACCAATACGCTATGTTTTGGACTACCACAACGGTTTCAACAACCAATGCCAAACAAATGGCCACATATCATACCGACAATACGGTGAGTTTTTATACAGTGAATAAAAAGGCTGGCGATGCTATTCGTTGCCTCAAAGATTGATTTTCTATCTAAAAAAAACCGTTGATAAATCAAAAGTAGGTTGTTATTTTTAGGATGCTGAAAATTGAATAATTTATTTATACCTATTAGATTCAGGGTTAGTCTGCAAAGGCTAACCTTTTTTTATTCCATTGTTCCTTCTAATAGCATCATAATGAATTTAATACTAAACCTAAATATTATAATTTAGGATTAAAAAAATTAAAATTATATATATATTTACTACCTATTTAAAATGGAGGTATAATTAAGTTTATGAAACTGGTTTTTTTAAAGTGTTTTATTACTGTATGTTTATTTTTTTCTATTAGTAAGCTAACAGGACAAGACACAGTTGTAATTAAAACACTGACTTTTCCACATAATATCAGATCAATGGCTAATGACCAAAATGGTGATATTTTCATTGAATCATCAGTGGGTCTTTATCAGTTTGACGGGAAAAAATATTGGTTGATTGATCCTAACTATGATAAAGGTGCCTTGATTTATACCAATGGAAAATTATCATATTTTAAATCGATAAAATATAATGTTGATTTTATTAATGAGGGAAATAAAAGCCTTCTTTGGTTACCTTTTATTCCTGAAAGTTCTTCCCGTAATTTCATTTATCATGCAAAAGGAAGAAACGGGAGACAATTTATAGCCAGGGGCAACCAAATTTATGAAATCACCATAAAAAATAAATTTAAGATTGAATTGAAAGGTCAATCAACAAGAGCTATTATGCTTGTTGAAAAAGATTTATATGTAGTTTCTTATAGTGGGATATTCAAAAATGGGGTTAGAATATTGCCAAATATATATAATGCAGAGGGAATGCTTCATGATATTAGTAATCATTCTATGTATTTTTCATCAGATAAAAATGTAATTAATTTAAATTTGGATAATAACAAAGTGGTCATTGAAAATTATTTCAATGAAATTGGTGAACCAAATTATATTTCAAAATTAATTAAGTATAAAAATAAAATCTATTTAGGCACTTCTAAAGGAATTGCCCAATTATACCCCTTTTCCTTTTTGTCAAAAGAATTTTTAGTGCACGATATTTCGTTTATTGATAGTCTCTTGTATCTTTCAACAGATGATGGAATCTATATATATGATGGAAAAAAAGTAAGGAAATGTACATTTTTACCTGATTTAAACACCAATTTAGTTACTAAAATTGGTGTGAATTTTTGGGTTCTAACAAAAACTGGACTTTGGGTTTATAACACTGAAAACAAGGAACTTGAAAATAAAATTCTTAATAAGGAAATAAAGTCATTAGAATGTTATGCTATACAAAAAGATAATAATGGTTATTATTGGGTAAGTACAGCAGCAGGTCTTTATCGATTTGGAAATACATTTGAAAAAACGGAAGTTTTTTTTCCTGAAATTGAATTCAATAAACGGTCCTATTTAGCTCATAATGGAATTTTTTATTTTGGTAGTGTTAATGGTGTTTTCTCTTTTGATCCGCTCGATTTTCCTGACCTTGTCATTAATAATGGCTTTATTGTGGATAACCTTAATATCATAGGATTTTCTTTATTTGTAATCATAGGACTTCTAATTTATTTGCTTATCAAGAGAAAACAAACGTTTAAAGTAAATAATGAATCAAATATAACTGTGCATAAAAAATGGAGTTATACAGATAAAGATCAATTTCTTTTTGATTTGGGTACTTTTATTTTGCAAAATCTTTCCACTATAACAGTGGATGAACTCATTGAATATTCAGGAATGAACAAAAAAGCATTTTATAAATATATCGATGAAAATTACAAGGCACTACCAAGTTTTATTATAAATAGTATAAAAATATTAAAAGCCAGGTCCTTAATGAAAGAAAATCCTGGCATTACCATGGAATCTTTGACAAAATTTACCGGCTATTCAACCTCTCATCTTTATAAAATAATGAAACAAGAAGACGAAAAACTCCCAAAGGAACTTTCCATTTTATATGATTTAAAGTATTGATTTTCAATAGGTAAATATGTAATTATAGACGATAAATATTTCGAGCGTTGGAGTTCGAGCGATGGGGTTTTGACGCGGTGTACGCAGCGTTCGGGCGCAGTGTTTCGCGGGCAGAGAACGTCTTTGATTTGGGCACAGCACCGCGATCTTCGTAACACACGCTATAAGTCACACCCCAACACTAAACTCCTCAAGAATTCTGTTGATAAGTAAAGGATATTTCTTGCCATTTTTTTACCAAAAAGTAAACCACCGCAATGGATTCAACCAGTGGAAAACCTATCAAGGGGATAATTCCCTGGGTGATATCTGGGTATAAAATGACGGAAATTCCTAAACCTGAAGTCAATGTGGGCAATATCAAATAAATTAATACCAGATAAACAAGCATGCTGGTGTCAGCTCTTTGTGGCCGGTTAGAGAAATTTAATAATAATAA
>CAMDWC010000194.1 GCA_945878825.1 Haliscomenobacter hydrossis DSM 1100 | reverse complement strand
ACCAGAACACATCACTCAAATATGGATAATTGGGATCATTTAATTGCTGATGACCTTAAACAGGCAGCAACGGTTATTGCTTCTATAGTATTGCATACAGCGATGCGTGATGAACTTATGCCTAGAAAATAAAGAAATTTGATACTCGAAGCTTGTGTAGAAACAGCCGAGCAGGCTGTTTTAGCTGAACAGAATGGAGCAGATAGCATTGAGCTCTGCTCCCACCTCGAGTGGGATGGCTTAACGCCTTCCGATGACCTGCTTTATGAAACCCTTTCCCGGATCTCCATTCCTATTATGGCTATGGTGAGATCCAGGAAAGGTGATTTCGTTTATGCTTTAGAGGAGATACTCGACATGAAAGTTTCTGCTTCATTTTTTAAAGATATCGGTGTCAAAGGTATCGTTTTCGGAAGCCTTTTGAAGAATAATGAAATTGATTTTAATGCGCTGGATAAAATTTCAAATGCTGCCTTAGACCTACCCATTACTTTTCATAAAGCCATTGACTATACCCCGGATCCTTTGAAATCGTTGATGGCTCTTGCCAGAGAAAAGATGGTTTCAACCGTTTTAACCTCTGGAGGACCCGGCTCAGCATGGGACAATAGATTGGTCTTAAAGGAAATGGTTGCCTTTGGAAAAGATAATAATATGACTGTTTTGGTGGCCGGGGGCGTTCGCTTTGATAATCTGCCAGCCCTGCACGAGTTCTTACACGCGACGGCCTATCATGGTAGAAGAATAGTACCCAATATTGGGTGAATACCAATATTTACCTCGAAAAATAAGTTTCACCACCACAAAAAAGAGGATTCTTCAGAAAAGAGGGTTATTTCCATGTTTACCATGCCCAGGGAAGAAAAAGAATGGCTTATCCATCTTGGTATGGTCTCATTTTCAAGTTCCCGCCAGGCAATAACGCTTCCTTCTTCCTTTTCGTTTTTGTAAGCTATTGGCGCATTAACGTCTTTTTTTGAGAATAAATAGGGGAAAAAATCCGTCGGAAATGGTCCTGGAACAACTTTTCTAAAAGATGAAAATCGGTAGATACTTCTTGTATGAGGAGTAAATAACCATTTTTCTGCATAGATAATCTGATAGGTCAGATCCGCATAGAAAATATAATGTTTAGTGTCAGGATTTATATAAATCTTACCTTCTAAAGGTGTTTTTTGTCCTTTTTTTGAAACTAAATGACCTTTAACCCTCATCCGAAGGCATGGGCCTTCTACATACAGCGCTTTGGCTAAAGAAATGGCTTGTTTTCTAAGGTTATTTGCACCAAGGGAATCCAGTAGTATAAAGGAAAATACGATCCAAAGTAAGCAAGTTATAAGAAGTGTCATGGTTATTTGTAAAATGTAAACGTAAGCAATCAAAGACCTTTTGGGTGTAATAAAGAAAAGACATCTGGAAATTTTTCCATCGTTGGTTTCGGAAAATAAAGAAGATGAACGATAACGGCGGGTAAAATTTCAATATCAGGTCGTCCAATGCATGCAAAAATGCAGGCGCTGTCCCAACCACTTATCTCGGCTAAGGTTTCCCACCACGCTTCCTCCCCTTCCGGCCATTTCCTGTCCGCATTTTGCGCTATATAAATTTTAGACCATTCGTGAGCGGTAACCGGATAATGATTTATTGGGTTCATATATCCCTGAAATATGGCTTGTGCTGAAAAAAGTAAAACGCCGTCCTCAGAAAATGATTCTGAATGGTGAAAGTTATTAGGATACTGTGGAGAAGGAAAAGCCGTAGGATAAATTACTATTTTTTCATAACCGCTAAAAAGAAATTTCTCTTCGTCGAAGGTTATCATGACAGCGGGAATGATGGCCATGAGCTTGAAATCTTCGGGCAAACTTTCTTCCGATTGACCTTGAAAATCAATAGCCAGAAGCATAAGAAAACACCGTTGTTCGAAAACTATTTTTTTCTCCGCACTTAATGCAAGGTAAAATGGACAGCCTGTTAGGAGAATCTGTTTTTGAATATTATCGAGGCCTGGCGTGAACTTTTTATAGTAAAACCAGTCAATCTGCGGTGAAAGAACATAAATAATGGCTATCAAAACAATAGGGGGTAACATCCAGATACCATACAAACCGTCATGTATCCATGAATAATAACCCGCGATAAGAAAGACAATAAAACAAGGTATGAGAAGTATCCTGGACGGCATCTTTTTTTTGTAAAGATAAGTGGAATCGGCTCAGACAGGACTGATTTTTGAAATATTTGCAATATTTTTTAGAAAGAACAGTGCTTCTTAAAAAAAGAATGTTATCTTTGACGCGCTAAAAAGAAGATTTTAAGTAGAGAGGTATGGTAGCTCAGTTGGTAGAGCACAGGACTGAAAATCCTGGTGTCGGCGGTTCAATTCCGCCCCGTACCACAATTATTTTTATATGATTAACATAGCGTTTCATATTGGTCATCATCATTGCGTACTACTTTGTAGTGTGGGTTGAGACCGTTATAAATGGTTTAAAAGAGGTTTACCCACTCGTGGTTAAACCTCTTTTTTTTTTTGATTTTTTATCAAATAGTTGATATGCTTAAGTTGGCTGTACAAAAATCGGGAAGACTTCTGGAGGGTTCTTTAGATTTGTTGAAATCTTGTGGAATCAAAATTGATAATGGAGAAGACCGGTTGCGTGTTACGGCCACTCATTTCCCTATGGAGCTTTATTTTTTAAGAAATGCTGATATTCCGCAATACGTTCAGGACGGTATTGCAGATATTGCTATTCTCGGAGAAAATACGCTGGTAGAGAAAAATAGGGAGATGGATAAAATTATGCCACTGGGTTTTTCAAAATGCCGGCTTTCTATTGCCGTACCTAAAGGGGTGAATTATAAGGGTATACAATGGCTGGAAGGTAAAAAAATAGCCACTTCCTATCCCCATTCACTGGCAAACTATCTCGATAACTTGAAAATAAAAGCTGATATTCATGAAATTTCTGGCTCTGTAGAAATTGCTCCTAATATTGGTCTCGCCGATGCTATCTGCGATTTGGTGAGCAGTGGTTCCACGCTCTTTAAGAATAATCTGGTCGAAAAAGACGTACTTTTCAAATCTGAGGCTTGGTTGGTGTCACACAAAACTATCTCTCAAGAAAAAAAAGTCTTACTCGATAAATTGATATTTAGAATGAAAGCGGTGCTTACTGCGGCGAATAATAAATATCTTTTGATGAATGTTCCTAATGATAAAGTGAAAGAAGTGATTGAGCTGCTGCCAGGTATGAAAAGTCCAACCGTTATGCCGCTCGCTGACCAACAATGGAGTTCCGTTCATACAGTGATTGGAGAGGATCAGTTTTGGGATATTATTGACAGATTAAAAGACGCGGGCGCTCAGGGCATTTTAGTTATTCCAATTCAAAAAATGATTCTATGACTTCTTTTATAAAGCACTTTTATGATAATCCTCCAAAAGCGGAATGGGCAAAAATTCTTGCCAGGCCAAATCCCGGGGGTGCTGATATTTCTGCCCTGGTTGCTGATATTCTGGCAGCCGTAAAAGAAAAAGGGGATCGGGCTATTATAGATTTTAATTCCCGGTTTGACGGATTTGCCAGCGCGTCTTTTGAAGTGTCTGAAGAGGAAATAAAGGAAGCTGTTTTATCATTACCAGAAAATTTAAAAAAAGCTATACTAAGTGCTTCGGCTAATATTACTGCATTTCACAAACAGCAAAAAGTAGATCAGGAACCTGTAGAAACCATGCCAGGTGTTTTATGTTGGCGAAAGAGTTTGCCTATTGAAAAAGTAGGTTTATACATTCCAGGTGGAACGGCACCTTTGTTTTCCAGTGTGCTTATGTTAGGTATTCCAGCTAAAATAGCTGGATGTAGTGAAATTATATTGTGCTCTCCTCCGCAGAAGGATGGAAAAATTCATCCGGCTATTTTATATGCCGCTCATATTACGGGTATAACCCGGATATTTAAAGTGGGGGGTGCTCAGGCTATCGCCGCTATGGCCTTTGGTACCGAAACCATTCCAGCCGTATATAAAATTGCCGGACCAGGAAACAGGTACGTCACAGAGGCAAAACAGTCCATTACCAAGTTTGGTGTCGCTATTGATATGCCCGCCGGACCAAGTGAGGTGCTGGTTTTTGCCGATGAAGGGGCAAATCCTGCCTTTGTTGCCGCCGATTTACTCTCACAGGCTGAACATGGGGAAGATAGTCAGGTTGTGTTGATTTGTCCGGATAAAATGTTTTTTGAAAAGGTGGATATAGAAATTGGTAAGCAATTAGCCTCCTTGCCAAGAATGGAAATTGCGAAAAAAGCACTTCAAAATAGTGTGGCCATCGCAGTAAATAATGTTTCCATAGCCATGGATTTAATTAACGATTATGCGCCGGAACATTTGATTATGGCGTTGCGGAACCCTATCGATTTTGTGAATGATATCAGAAATGCTGGTTCTGTATTCCTTGGTGATTACACCCCTGAAGCGGTAGGCGATTATGCTTCGGGTACTAATCATACGCTGCCAACCAATGGTTTTGCCCGCGCTTTTAGCGGAGTTTCTGTTGATTCTTTCATAAAAAAAATTACTTTTCAACAGGTTAGCCAGTCCGGGTTAGAAAATTTGGGGCCAATCGTTATGACTATGGCGGAAGCAGAACGGCTCGATGCCCATAAACAAGCGGTTTCAATCAGACTTGATAACCTTCGACTATGAAGAATATAGCCCTTTTGGTATTGATTTTTATTGCTTCTTATTCACTTAAGGGCCAGTCGTTCCTATCAGGGAAAACTTATTATAGCGAAAAGGAATATATAGAATATTTCGCTGGGAATATGCCTCTAATATTGACAATACCTCATGGAGGTTTGTTGGTCCCATCAACTATTCCTAACAGAAATTGTGCTGAATGTGTGACCGTTATGGATACAAATACGCAGGAACTGGGAAGATTGATTGCCGACGAGGTTAAAAAAATGACTGGTGGAAATTGTTTTCCTCATCTTATTATTAATCGTCTTAGACGAACCAAACTTGATGCAAACAGAGATCTTTTTGAGGCAGCTTTAGATAATCCCGACGCTGTTAACGCCTGGTATGCCTTTCATAAGTTTATTGATTCTGCCAAAATGATGGTCGCCAATCAGTTTCAACGAGGTTTATTGATAGACCTTCACGGTCATGGTCATGCCTTTCAAAGGCTGGAATTGGGTTATTTACTCTCTGCTTCCAATCTGAGAAGTGGGAATAATTTTTTGAATGGTCCAGCGGCTATCGAAAATAGTAGCATCAGGCATTTAGCCTTATCTAATAAAAAGGAATACCGTCACGCGGAATTGTTGAATGGTCAGGAGAGTTTGGGCGGATTTTTTGAAACGGAACGTTATACCGCAGTACCTGGCCCCGCAGATATTGCACCAAGAAGTGGGGAGGATTATTTTTCCGGAGGATATAATACAGAGAGACATGGCTCAGTGGATAGTGGAAAAATAGATGCCATACAGATTGAATGTAATTTTATTGGGGTTAGGGATTCAGAAATATCTCTCCAGTTTTTTGCTGAAGCTACGGCTAATGCGTTGGTTAAATTTTTAAAAACTCACTATTTTGGGAAAGATGGATTTTCATGCCCTACTTCTATAACAAGTAATAAGGATAAAAACACGGCGCTATCTTTTAGCGTATTTCCTAATCCCGCCTGCGAATCGGTCACGTTGAATTTACCTTCTCCGGGTACCCTTCGAATGTATAACGCAATGGGGCAGGTTTTAAATGAATTTTCTTTTCTAAAGCAGGGCGAATACACGCTACCTTTAGCGTTTAATGATAAGTTTGTTCTTCTTCAATTTATTGGTAAAGATGGATCAAGTGGGTCCATGAAACTTATGCGTCAATGTTATTGAAAAAATTAGACTTCAACCGCCTGGTGCGCGCAAATATTCTTAAACTCACTCCCTATTCGTCGGCAAGGGGAGAGTTCAAAGGTGCTGCCTCCGTTTTTCTGGATGCGAATGAAAATCCTTTCGAATCAGGGTATAATCGCTATCCTGATCCGCTGCAATTAACCCTAAAAGATAAAATTAGTGCCCTT
>CAMDWC010000193.1 GCA_945878825.1 Haliscomenobacter hydrossis DSM 1100 | reverse complement strand
GATTTGCTCCAGGATTCACCACCATCTGTTGATTTCCATACGGAACAACCATTACCACCACTTTGAACCTGCCAGGGAAGGCGACGATGTTCCCAGGTAGCGGCATACATGATTCTTGGATTGGAAAAATCAACGGTAAGGCTGGAAACACCAGAATTCACATCTACATAGAGTGTTTTTTTCCAGGTAACTCCTCCGTCTGTTGTTTTATAAACACCCCTTTCTTCTGAAGGACCGTGTAATGCGCCTTGAGCGGCCACCCAAACAATATCAGGATTTTGAGGATGAATAATCACATCAGAAATATGTCTTGTATTCACCAGACCCATATTTTTCCATGTTTTACCCTGGTCTGTTGATTTATACACGCCATCGCCAAAAGTAGTCATAACACCTCTCACGGCATGTTCCCCTGTACCAACATAGATTACATTGGGATCACTTTCAGCTACGGCAATATCTCCAATGGTACTTGATGTAAAGAAACCGTCAGAAATATTAACCCAATTTAGTCCTGCGTCCTGTGTTTTCCAGACGCCACCGCCGGTATAGCCAACAAAATACAGTTGATTATTTCCCGGAACGCCGGAAATACCGTTAGCCCTGCCACCGCGAAAAGGACCGATATTTCTCCATTTTAGCGACTTAAAATTTTTGGCATCTATCAATTTAGGTACGACTACCTCTGCATTGTTAGATTTAGATTTTTTTTGAGCAGATACGTTTAACGTTAAAATCATTAAAAGTGCACTCAATAAAAGTTTCGTCAAGTTTTGCATAGTTGCTATTTCGATGAATAATGAAAAAAAAATGATTCAGCAAATTAAAACATCTAAATTTATAAATAACTAATCAAAAGAAGGCAAATCTTACCATTTTTCCCTCATTTTTGTTGCCTATGAAAAATAGTCCCAAATATTTACCCTTTTACCTACTTGCGTCCATCCCCCGACCAATACTTCATGGACTATTGAACTTATTATTTATTCTTTTATACCCCATCATTTTCTATCGTAAAAAAATAGTTCAGGATAATTTACAGAAGGTATTCCCAACCCATACTTTAAAAAAGATTAAAGAAATACAAAAGGCCTTTTATCGTCAGTTTTTAAAAAACTTTGAAGATATCATCCCCCTTTTAATCCAAAGTAAAAAAGCCGTCTGTAAGTCGATATTGGTTGAAAATATTGACCTCTTACATGAGCTTACGCTATTAAATAGGCCCATCATCATGGTAACCGCACATTATGGAAGTTGGGAAAAGGCGTTTTCTGCTTTACCCATTTTTATAAATAAGCCTGTTGGTTTGGTTTATACCCCTGTGAAGAGCAACTACTTTGGTGATTTACTCCTTCACATAAGAACACTATTCGGGTTAAATTTAATCACCCGCTATACATTTAAGGAACATATTGTCGCACATTTAAATGAAACCTTTTTTTATATTATGCCCTCCGACCAGCGCCCGGTTGACCCCAAGAAATCATTTTGGGCTCCTTTTTTAGGCATAAAAACTCCCATGCTTTTTGGTGTGGAAAAACATGCTGTACAATATAATTTACCCGTCATCTATTTACATATAAAAGATGCGGGCCGTCAATGTCATATTAACTTTAGTTTAATATGTATGTATGGAAAAGAAACGGAGCACGGTTTTATAACTAAAAAGTATGCGGAACTCCTTGAAAAACAAATCGTCGATGACCCGAGCCAGTGGTTGTGGAGTCATCGACGATGGAAGGAAATAGTATAATTATATTTAACCTTTATTAGTTGATAAAAAATATATTTTTAATTAGTTAAAAGCTTATTTCTATTTCAGTCAAAATTTAAAATCAAACCTACAAAAAAATTATTGAGTAGAAAATTCGCCAAAATCGATATTTTGGTGAAGTTAATACCCTTGGGGAAGTATTTGAGTTCAAATAGATAGAACATTAAAATAAACACCTGAAAAACGGGTTAAGCTAGTTTTAACCTTTGGTAACTATGATTGCTGTGGGTCTGAAAATTAGCTCTAAAACTTTATTCCAATTCTTTATCGCCCATTCTTTATTGTCCATTCAGGATTTTTAATTCAACCCTTTGATTTTTCTTTCGCCCTTCCGGAGTATCGTTTGAGACCAAAGGATTTTTCTTTCCATACCCAAAAGCAGCTACTCTTGACTCTGGAATACCATTGCGGATAAAAAAGTTTGCCACAGATCTGGCTCTTTTTAGAGATATATCATCTGCATAATTATCAGATGCTACATTATTAGTATGTCCACCAAATTCTACGTTAAGGGATGGATAATCCTTTAAAAACTGTAAAACTTCCTGTAAAAGTTCTTCTACGCCTGGTGGAATGCTGATACTATCGGCCTGGAACACTAATTTTTCGATTTGAATAATCTGTTCTGCTTTAAATGAATCACGAGCCAAACCAGGAATAAGTCTTATTGGAATAGTTGCTGCGCTGGTATCTACACAGCCTCTAATATCCTTGACGGTCACAGAATGATATCCTGCCGTTAAATTTTGAGCGAACATCTGATTATTGCCATTATCCCATTGAATAACGAATGGAAAACTACCTCCATTTATGAGCAGACTACTTTTGCCATTTTGACCTTTTTCATCTGATGCACCTCTAATGAAAGTAGTATTAACTACCAGTTTTGAAGGTTCAAACAATACTTTTTCGGCTGTGACTGACTTATTCTTACTATCGGTTACGGTCACGGAATATTTTCCGGGAGATAATGATGAAATATTTGGAGTGGTTAAGCCATTGCTCCATTTTATGGAAAACGGTTTTTTACCACCCACTAAATCCAGGGATAAGGCTCCATTTTTATCACCAAAGCATGCAATTTCATTATCCGTTTTAACCATTAATGTCAATTCAGGCACTATTTCATCGAGATCAAAAGAGGTGATTATTTCACACTGATTCGTATCTTTAACCGTTACTTTGTGTGTTCCACCGGTGAGTGCGTTGGCATTTTCCCCCATTTCACCATTATCCCAAAGAATTGAATAAGGTGCAGAACCACCAGAAACCGAAACGGTAACTTTACCATTTAAACTATCCAACTCAGGAAGTTGCAATACGTTAATTTTTCCTTTAATTACCTCTGGTTCAGTAAGTTCCAACGAAGTAGAGATCGATTTACCTTGAATATCTGTTATAGAGGCGATGTATTTACCCTTTTTTAGATTGATTAATTCTGTACCTGTTAATTCACTAAGGTTCCATTTAATGGTATATGGTGGCTTACCACCATTAATATTTAGCGTTGCAGATCCATTTTTATCACCTGCACATTTTAATGCATTGACAACCCTAATATTGGCATTGAATTCTTTAATATCTTCAGTGATGACAAAAGGTTTATTTACTACACAACCCTGATCATCGGTAATAGTTAGTTTTTGGTATCCAGGACCTAGTAAAAACGAGGAATCACCTGTTTCACCTGTGGACCAAACTTTTTTATAGGCACCTATACCCCCGGTAATAGAAGCAGTGGCGACACCATCTTTGTTATTAACCGACGCTTGACTGATTATCTCCACATTGACAACAATGGCAGGAGGATTTTTCAATTCAATGGTTTGAAATTTAGTTTCGCCCAATCTATCTGTAACAGTAACTGCATAACTTCCTGCTTTGACATTTTCCAGGGTAGCATTGGTTTTACCTGTTATACTCCAATTATATTTATAAGGAGGTTTACCGCCTTCCACGAAAGCCTCCAGAGAGCCATTTTCAAAATCAGCACAAGAAACTTCCTTTAAAACTTTCAATTCGAGGCTTAGAGGTAGGATAATTTCCGACATTCTAAGTGATTTTTCAAGCTTACAGCCTTTTGCATCAACCAACGTAAAATCGTAATCTCCATCGGCGAGATTAGAAATTTCCTCTTTAACCTCGCCTTTATCCCATGTAATCTTATACCCTCCATTACCTCCTGAAGCCAGAATTTTTGCTACTCCATCGGCATTATTGGTAGAAGCAGGTTTAATAATTTGTAGAATAAGATCAAGAGGATCCGGTCCTTTCACCTCTTTTTTTATGACAATAGATTGCAATTTTTCATCGGTCAAGGTAACAGAATATACACCTGCCGGGACATTTTTTATAGATTGTTCCTTACTTCCCGTACTCCAATTGAACACAAAAGGAGCTTTTCCACCCTTAGGAACCACCTTGAGGACAGCATCGGCAAGATCAGGACAACTCAGACCTTTTTCCTCTTCAACTTCACCCATAACGGCCACTAATTCCTCTGGAACTTCTACTTGATGCACGAGGGTACAACCTTTGGCATCTGTCAGGGTGACTCTATGAAAACCTGCGGAAAGATTTGTTGCCACAGAATCCTTTTGACCATTATCCCATGTATAGGTTACTGCGCCTATGGCATTTTCCACCTTGACCATAGCAGAACCATCATTTCCAAGACCGGAGGCAACCTTAAGCGGAGTACCCGTCGCCTTCATCAATATTGGAGAAGGTAATTCTATGGCTGCCTTGGCGGAAAGACCTTCACTATCAGAAATGGTAACGGCATAAATACCACCAATCAGCCCGGAAATAGTCGCACTATTGTCAGCAGGAACGCTCCAATTAAATTGATAAGGCGGTTTTCCCCCTTTGTAAACGAGCTGCAAAACGCCACCTTTAGGATGTAGACAATCTGGCGCGGTCACTATATCAAGTTTTACCCCAATGGCCATTTGATTTTCGTTTACTTCAAATGCGTCAACACCGAAACAATTTTTACTATCCACTACGGTCACAACATGGTTCCCTCCTGAGAGTCCGCCCGTAGCATTTCCAGTTCGTCCATTGTCCCAGGAAACCTGATAAGGTGGTGTACCCCCAGAGACCGTAACTTTTGCCTGCCCGTCTGCGTTACCCGGAGCACTGGTGGCGGTAAGCGCTTTGGCCTCTACTTTTAAGCGGGTATCAGATAAAGTTACCTCAGCACTTTGGGATACACCTTCTTCACTACTCACTGTAACTCTGTAAGTACCTGGACCCAGTCCAATAGGTGAATTTCCTTTTATGGTATCAGAGCTCCACTTATATTTAAAAGGACCAACACCACCATTCACTTTCACCTGCAGGGCACCGTCCCATTTGCCACTATTGCATGAAATGGGATTAACCACTTGAATGCCCACAGCCAGCATCTCCTTTTCCTGTATAACATACATGCCTTTATCTTCCGTACCTATCCATACTCTACCTTCAAGATCGGTTTTTATTAAGGTTGAAAACTGAGAAGTAAAATCTTTTTCCGGTCCGAACAGTACAAAAGAATCCAGTTCAACCACATATTGACTAATGATTTCCGAGGCAAGCCAGGCATTACCTTGTGCGTCAAGACCGATAGCCCGCATATCGCCCTCAATACTTTCCTCTGGAACTAGAATAGGAAGCCATTCCCTTTTACTGTTTAATGGCCCGACCATATTATCCCCGAGAATCCAGACTGATTTTCCCTCTATGGAAATATCCTGAAAAGCAAAATCCTTTTCAATGATCTCATATTTTCCACTTTTACCTGTTAATATGCCAAGGTCAGTGGCGACCCAGATTTTATTTGCATCATCAAAACGGATGATATTAATTTTATCGGACCTTAATTTTCCATTTTTAACACTAAAATGTTGGATTAACTTTTTCTCCGACAGGTTTAGTTGAAACAATCCTCTGTTTAGTGTACCTATCCAAAGAGATCCGTCTTCCTTATGAAGCGCCATGGTACTTATTTCGTCATCCCCCTGGAAATAATCTTTCAAAAGACTATTTATCCATGGCAAATCAATAAAAACTTCACTATTTCCACCCTTAAACTGAAGTAAAGAAGTAGTATTTGGAGGCAAAGTAATTTTCACCGCCTGGGAACTTCCCAAGATTCTATATAGATCTGATTTGTCCGCAATGATAATTTGATTATCAGCTCCTATAAAAATATTTGAGATGGCAGCATTTGCAGGAATGCCCTTATTTTTGATAACACTCAAATTCGTTTGAGCCGACAGGAAGGAGTAATAGACCAGGAAGCAGCAAATGGTAAAAATCCGAAACATAAATCCTTATTAATTAAATACAAATATGATAAAAAAGCGGCTTAATTGTCATGTATTTTGTTGG
>CAMDWC010000192.1 GCA_945878825.1 Haliscomenobacter hydrossis DSM 1100 | reverse complement strand
CCTCTTACATTGAAAAATAGAATATCCTTATATCCTAAATCAAAGGTTCCCAATAAACTAAGTAGTCTTTGTCTTGTTATGGTTAACTTACTTCTCTGAGTAGTTGGATCGGTATTATTGATACTGTTATAGTCAGGTATATACATTTTTTCTCCTCTTATAGAGGTTACTTCATAGTTCCTATCGTCAAGAGATCCACCAAAAGTTAGCGAGGCCTTGAAGTCACCAAAGGACTTTTTAGCTGTGGCTAAAATATTACTATTCATTAAAATGGAATTTTCATTGTATGACTCAATGACTCCCTTTCCTGTGATACCATAGATAGATGCAGGGTTCAATAACGTATTTCCAATCGTAGAATAAGCGTCAATACCAAACCTTCCTGTCACATTCAACCATTTAAATGGGTCGTAAAGGACACTGAAATTTCCTATCGTTCTCTTGTTTCTGGTTTGATTTTTATTTGCATACACGTTAAATAAGGGATTATCTTGTTCCGTCGTACTTTGAATCAACTGTCTTCTTGTTCCGTCAGGATTTAAAAAAACGCTGGCATCGTCATAAAAAGGCCAGGAAAGTAAGCTTATTAAATATCCATTGGCTCCTCTCTGTGGTGCTGTGGTATTTGAGTTGACAAAATTTAGCGAACTACTTGTGCTTAGCTTATCGGAAATTTTGGCTGTCGTACTCAAGCGCACAGATATTCTATTGAAATCATTGGTTGGTACAACCCCTTTTTGATCGGTATAAGCGGTGGAAAGGCGATAGCTTAGACCTGTAGTTCCCCCTTCAAATCCTAAATTATGGGTTTGAGTGAATCCGTCCCTGAAAAAAGCATCGATATTATCATATTTTGGAGTAGATGCAGGAAGTTTTGGTCCAAAGAAGAAAGAAGTTGTTGGATCAGCCGATCCGTTAAATCCTCTGGCATAGTCACTGTTATATTCTGGAAATCTGTAAAGATGTTCATTCCTGAAGAGGTTATCGTAACTAATTTTTCCTTTTCCAGTACTTCCCTTTTTTGTGGTAATGATAATGGCACCAGAGGAGGCATCAATACCATATAAGGCGGCGGCTTCGGGGCCTTTTAACACAGTAACTGACTCAATATCAGCTGGATTAATATCACCTGCTCTGTTTTGATAATCATTGGCTCTATTTGCCTGATCAGATACAAGAGCGCCCTGATTGAAGGTGCGATTATCAATAGGTAACCCATCCACTACAAATAAAGGCTGGTTATTTCCGTCTATAGAACTGGGCCCGCGCAATTGCACGGCAACGGAAGAACCTGCTTGTCCACTGGTTGGTGTCATGTTTAGGCCAGCTACTCTACCTTGAAGAGAAACAATAAAGTTATCTCTACCTGTATTTTGTAGCGCCTCTCCCTTAACTTCTTGAATCGAATAAGCCAGTTTTTTCTTTTCTTCTTTGATACCCAGGGCAGTGACCACTATTTCTCCCAATGCGGTAGCTTCAGCAATGAGTTGCACATCGAGTAAAGTTTCATTGTTGATTTTAATTTCTTTGGGTTTATAGCCCGTGTAAGAATAACGTAAGATTTGACCTGTGGCGACCTGAATAGCATAAGTGCCATCTAAATCAGTTACTGTTCCAATGCCAGTCCCAACGACCAGAACAGTCACGCCAATCATTGGACTACTGTCATCGGCATCTGTAATGGTTCCTTTTAATGTTCGATTTTGAGCTGCCAGTCCATTCTGGTGAAGGAAGACAAACAGCAGAAAAACGAATGCTTTCAGTAATGTAATTTTCATTCTGATGTATATATGGGTTAATAAATAAGTAAAACCCATTAAATATTAACTTAATAGGTAGGAAAAATCCATTTTACTTTGGCAAAATTCTTTAGAAAATAAAAAGAAAATATACCGGGTTTTTATAGGTGATTTAAAAATTATCGCTTAATTCCATTCGTTTCATATAATTCTTCAAACTTTCCATTGGGCGTGTTATGGCCACTCTCCCCGAACGAACGAATTCAAATATACCATATTTTTTGAATTCTTCCAACAACGCTTCAGTTTCTATGGCTGTGCCCGTTTTTTCAAATACGATAAATTCTTGTTCAATCTCTAAAATACGAACATTGTATTCTCTTACAAACTTTTCAACTTTTAGTGTTGCGCCAAAAATGGAAGAAGGTATTTTATAGAGAGCTATTTCCTGATATATTATTTCGTGCTTTTCGTAATAAAACGCTTTTAATATATCTATTTGCTTATCCAGTTGAGCAACTAGTTTTTTTATCATTTCTTCTGTAGTGAAAACTACAATAGTAAATCGGTGAATACCAGGAAGGGATGATTTTGAGGTATTTAAGCTTTCTATATTGATGTGCCTTCTGGTGAAAATGGAAACAACTCTGGAGACCATTCCTGTTTGATTTTCCGAAAAAACAGACAGGGTAAATTCTTTTTTTTCCATAATTACTATTTAGTGTTTGCTTCAAGAACGATTTCGCCCACGCCAGCGCCACTTTGAACCATTGGAAAAACATTATCCTCCTTTTCTACCATTACATGTAATAGGTATGGGCCAGGGTAGGTCAACATTTCAGCCACCGCCTCTTTTAAAGAGGAAACCACTTCAATCTTTTTTCCTGTAATTCCGAATCCTTCGGCAATTTTTAGAAAATCAGGATTCTGAAGCTCTACCGAAGAGTATCTTTTATTATAGAATAATTGTTGCCATTGACGAACCATACCCAGGAAATTATTATCTAAAAGAACAATTTTTACAGGCATTTTCCATTGATTTATCATGCCCAATTCTTGAATAGTCATCTGAAAACCTCCGTCTCCAATAAAGGCAACTACAGTTTTGTCAGGCTGGGCATATTGGGCACCAAAAGCGGCAGGGAGTCCAAAGCCCATGGTTCCTGCTCCACCTGATGAAACCCATTGATTGGTAGATCGATAGGTATAATATCTGGCAGCAGCCATTTGATGTTGTCCCACATCAGTTGCTACGATAGCCATGCCGTTTGTCTGGTCAGAAACTTCTTTCACAACCATTCCCATCCTCATTTTTCCTTCAGGGGTAGGCGAAAGGTCTCTTTTAATGACTTTTTCAAATTCAATTTTCTTACAATCATCAAATTCTTGAAGCCATGAAGGATAATTTTTTTCTGCAATTAATGGTAAAAGTGCTTCAAGAACCATCTTGGCATCTCCAAGAACCGGAATCGTTGCCTTTACGTTTTTATTAATTTCCGACGGATCGATTTCAATATGAATAACCTTGGCTTGTTTGGCGTATTTTGTTAGGTTACCCGTTACCCTATCGTCAAAACGCATACCGATAGCAATGAGTACATCACATTCATTTTGTTTGATATTGGCACCGTAATTTCCGTGCATTCCAAGCATTCCAACGTGCAGAGGGTGGTCATCGGGAAGCGATGATAATCCATGTAGCGTACAGGCAACAGGTATGCCTGATTTCTCCACAAACCATTTAAATTCACTTTGGGCATTGGCTATTTGAATACCATGTCCCGCAAGAATTAGCGGTTTTTTTGCATCATTGATCATCTGAGCAGCGGAAGTTATTTCATCTTCATTTAGTTTAGGTAACGGATGGTAACTTCTAATGTGCGTACACGGTAAATATTCGAAATCGAAGAATTCGTTTTGAGCATCTTTGGTTATGTCAATGATAACAGGTCCAGGCCTACCTGAATTGGCAATATAAAAAGCCTTAGCAAAAACCGATGGAATTTCAGCGGCGTGGGTGATCTGATGATTCCATTTGGTAACTGGCATTGTACAGTTAATCACATCTGTTTCCTGAAAAGCATCGGAGCCCAGCAAGGTAGAGGCAACTTGACCCGTTATACAAACCAAAGGAGTGGAATCAAGCATGGCGTCAGCAAGTCCCGTCATTAAATTCATGGCTCCAGGTCCTGAGGTTGACATGGCTACACCCGTTTTTCGGGTTACTCTTGCATAGCCCTCTGCCGCATGGATAGCACCTTGCTCATGTCTTGGTAATATGTGATTTATGCGGTCTGTGTAATGATATAATGCATCATAGACAGGCATGATGGCACCTCCGGGATAGCCGAAAATGGTGTTTACTGATTCGGCAAGAAGACATTTAAGTACCGCCTCGGCTCCAGAAATATTTACTTTTCCCTCGGTGGAGTCGTTAGGTTGGCTTTCAAATGGTTTATTTATGACTTTTTCCATGATTTAGAGGTTTATTTCGTCGGTTACGCATCCTTCTGAGGCAGAGGAGACCAACTGAGCGTATTTTTTTAGGTAACCGGTGGTTGCATTGGATGGTTTGGGTTTCCAGGAAGCTCTTCTTCTTTCAAATTCCATTTCGTCGACATTGGCTTCAATCACATTATTTATGGCATCAATGGTAATGATATCATCATTTTGAACCAGCGCAATATTTCCACCAGTTTGAGCTTCGGGGGTAATATGACCTACTACAAAACCGTGGGTTCCGCCAGAAAATCTTCCATCTGTGATTAACGCTACTTTATCACCTAGTCCTTCCCCCATGAGGGCTGAAGTAGGCTTTAACATTTCTGGCATACCAGGCCCACCTTTTGGACCACAATAGCGAATCACAATTACAGATCCTTCTTTTATTTCTTTATTGGAAATAGCAAGATTTATCGCGTCTTCTCCGTCATATACCTGCGCGGGACCCTGAAAGTATTCTCCTTCTTTTCCCGTTATTTTGGCTACTGACCCTTGTGTCGCTAAATTTCCATAGAGTATTTGAATATGCCCGTAAGGTTTTATAGCCTCTTTAATTGGATGAATTACTTTTTGCCCCTCATCTAAAGGACGTGCATTTTCTAAATTTTCAGCCATGGTTTTCCCAGTAACCGTCATACAATCACCGTGAAGCATGCCTTCTGCTAACATCCATTTCATAACACCAGGAACACCGCCCACCTGAAATAAATCTTCCATAACATACTTACCACTTGGTTTTAAGTCAGCTAAAAATGGGGTGGTATCACTTATTTTTTGAAAATCGTCGAGCGTAACAGGCACACCCATAGCCTTTGAGATAGCTATTAAATGCATGACTGCATTAGTTGACCCTCCCAATACAGTGATTAGGCGCATGGCATTTTCAAATGCTTTGGCAGTCATTATTTTAGAAGGCGTTAAGTCTAATCGTATAAGTTCCGCGATAGCTGCCCCGACATTCAAACTATCTTGTTTCTTGTCTGGATGGTCAGCTGGAAGGGAAGAATTGCCAGGCAAACTCATTCCCATAGCTTCAATGGCTGAAGCCATAGTATTCGCAGTGTACATACCACCGCATGCACCCGGGCCTGGGCAAGCTTTTTGAACGATTTGTTTGAAATCTGCATCAGTTATTGTTCCCGCTATTTTTTGACCCAATGCTTCAAAAGCAGATACTACATCTAATTTTTTGCTCGCATGACATCCTGGAGCTATGGTACCACCGTAAACAAGTATAGATGGCCGATTTAGACGAGCCATAGCCATCATTGCTCCAGGCATATTTTTGTCACAGCCGGTAACCGCAACAATAGCATCATACCACTGTGCACCTGCCACCGTTTCAATGGAATCGGCGATTAGATCTCTACTAGGCAGGGAATAACGCATACCCGAAGTTCCCATGGATATACCATCACTAACGCCTATAGTGTTGAAAATTAATCCATATAATTCAGGATGAAGTTGCACTCCTTGTTTAATAACTTTAGCCAAATCATTTAAATGCATATTGCAGGGGTTCCCTTCCCAGCCCATGCTTACAATACCTACTTGCGCCTTTTTCATGTCTGTTTCAGTCATTCCTATTGCATAAAGCATGGCTTGCGCAGCCGGTTGACTTACGTCTTGTGTAATCGTTTTACTGTATTTATTCCAAATGATAGATTCCATGTAAAAAATATTTGTCTTTTTGACGGTCGTCGTCACTAAGTAGTCACTTACAAGTATAACAAATTTAAACATTGATGATCCTTACCCCGAATTTAAATTACCCATTCTTACGATATGGCAAAAGGTTAAAATATATGTCTATACATTGATCTTCAGCATTTTAAAATATGTTTTCTTACAATAGATAGATAATTTTATATCTTACTTAGAAATGATATCTTAAGACAATTCCTGCCTGAATCTGTGATATGCTGGTT
>CAMDWC010000191.1 GCA_945878825.1 Haliscomenobacter hydrossis DSM 1100 | reverse complement strand
GCGGGAATAAGTGTATTGGATAAAAATGAATCATCGTCTTTTCCATTTCCACTAATACACTGGTATTTTAAATTTTAGAAAAAAAAATGCCGGCTCTACCCCCCAGTGGAACCGGCAAAAAAAATCCATTCAGGTTTATTCTTAAAGTTGTTCTTTTTAAAAAGTCGGTGGGCATCGGACCAATGCGTCCCCCCAAAGATGATCTTGAGCCCACCTAAAAAAAGTAATTCTTACCCCTGTAATAACCAGGAGAATCATAAAAGTCCAAAAAGGACTTAAACTAAAATGAAGTGGTATGTAGATATAACTCAAAAACTCATCGCTTGAAAAGCACAAGTAGTTTCCGTAAATATAATATCTTATGTAATAGCTCTCTATAAAACAAAGTCAAAATTACATTAAATATTTATAAAAACAAAAATAAATATAAAAAATAAATACTGTCAGGAATAGCTTGATGATTGACAAAATGGCAGATTAATCAATGTGGCATATTGTTTGACAAGGTAAATTAATCAAAAAAATTTATTATGCAACGCGGTAATATATCTGTACAGACGGAAAATATTTTTCCTATTATCAAAAAATTTCTCTATTCCGACCAGGAAATTTTCCTTCGGGAACTAATTTCAAATGGCGTAGATGCCACCACAAAATTACAAACTTTAAGTAGAAGGGGGGAATTAAATAGTGACACAGGTGAAGTAACCATTGATATTATTCTCGATGAGGAAAAAAACACCTTAACTATCCGCGACCGGGGTATCGGTATGACGGAGGAGGAAGTAATGAAATATTTGAATCAGGTGGCTTTCTCCAGTGCTCAGGAATTTATTGACAAATACAAAGATGATGCAAGCATCATTGGTCACTTCGGATTAGGTTTTTATTCTGCCTTTATGGTGGCAACCAAAGTAGAAGTGGACACTTTATCATGGAAAGAAGGTTCGACCGCCATTTTATGGTCCTGCGACGGTAGTCCGGAATACACGCTTTCTGAAGGGTCAAGAAAAGAAAGAGGTACTGATATTATTCTTCATATTGGAGATGACAGCAAGGAATATCTGGAGAAAAAGAGAATAGAAGATTTGCTGGAAAAATACTGTAAATTCCTGCCTATTCCCATTCGTTTTGGTAAAAAGGATGAATCCAAAACAGAAGGAGAAGGGGAAGATGCAAAAACTGAAACCATACAGGTTGATCATTTTATCAACAACACCCAACCTATCTGGAAAAAATTACCTGCAGATTTAAGCGACGAAGATTACCGCAGTTTTTATAGGGAACTTTATCCTATGAGTTACGAAACACCTTTATTTTGGATTCATTTGAACATAGATTTTCCATTCAACCTTACCGGCGTTTTATATTTCCCTCATTTAGGTAATAATATAGAAATACAGCGAAATAAAATACAGCTTTATTCCAACCAGGTTTATGTAACAGATAATGTAAAGGAAATAGTACCGGAGTTTCTTACCTTACTTCACGGGGTAATCGATTCTCCTGACATTCCGCTAAACGTTTCCAGAAGCTATTTGCAAGCTGATAGCAATGTGAAAAAAATAACTGGTTATATTACCAGAAAAGTGGCTGACAAACTTGCAGAATTATTCCAAAGTGAAAGGGATAATTATGAAAGCAAATGGAATGATCTCAGCATATTTGTTAAGTATGGTATGATCTCTGATGAGAAATTTTACGAAAAAGCAACGACTTTTGCCCTTTTCAAAACACTGGAAGGTAAATACAAGACCATTGAAGAATATATTGATAGTGTGAAAACACTTCAAACAGACAGGCACAACAAGATTATTCTTATCTATTCAAATGACAAGGAAGCGCAATATGCTCAAATTCAGTCTGCAAAAAACAATGGTTTCGACGTACTGGTAATGGATCAGGTCATTGACGCTCATTTTATGCAACAACTTGAGTATAAGCAAGGAACGGTCACTTTTGTACGCGTAGATTCTGACACAACGGATAATTTAGTTCAAAAAGAGGAAAAGAAGGAATCAGTCTTGTCAGAAGATCAGGAAAAACAGATTAAAGAATGGTTTACCGCCAATTTAAGTGATCCAATGTCAACCCTGGTGACCAAGGCACTTAATCCAGAAGATTTACCTGTTCAGATTACCAGACCTGAGTTCATGAGAAGAATGAAAGAGATGCAGATGATGCAAGGGATGAAAATGGATGGCTTTCCCGATGCTATCAACGTGGTCGTTAACACGAATCATAAAATTATAAACGAGCAGATATTAAATCAATCGGATGAGTCGGCCAGAAATGAAACGATGAAGTATCTCATTCAGATTGCAAAACTTCAGGCTGGCATGTTGACAGGTGCCGAGTTGAATGCTTTTGTGAATAAAAGTATCGAGAACATTTAATATTTCTTACACTAAAAAAGCCGTTGTCTTGTATTTAGGACAACGGCTTTTTATTTTCCCCAAGTTATTTATTATGGTATTCTGGCGGTTTGAATAATATGTTCCAATTGCAACATTTTATTTCTTTTTGTCTCTCCCGGAGCGTACAAGAAACCGTCTATCAGCACTATTTGGTTTGTTTTAGGGTTGTGAATCAGGTAACAAATAAATGCCCCGGCCATATAATCATTTTCAATTTCCCAGATACCTCTTCCCTCGAAAGCATATTTACCATTAAAATTTAAGGATTGGCCATAGACAGGTAAATCGACATCGTTTACAATCATGTAAGAATTTGGCGTTCTGGTTGAAACATATTTTTTACCTAAGGTATCTCTCATTGCTTTCAGATTTTCAACAGAAAACTGTTTGGTATCTGTATATTTGAAAGTAGAAATAAGCAAGTTAAAAGACGCTTTATCCGTTTCTTTTCTTAGCCAAAAGGCCTTACCATCGTTAATGGCGGGCACAAAATCATTTGGAATCTTCAAACGCACATTCATTTTAGCTTCGATATCAGCTTCCAAAGTAGTATTACGTCCTGACTGGTAAGCATTTGCACCCAATCGACCAGCATCTTGACTTTTAACTTTTTTTACCAAAGTTGGCATATTTGCCTTTAGATTTTCCACTAAACTTTCCTGAGAATCCGCCATTTGAAACATAATTAGCTGTCCTTTTGCCCAACGGTCATACCCAACAACTACATTATTTTTTTGAGGATTGGCCAAGAATAAATCTAAATTTTTAGGCCCCAGTTCCTCTTTCATTAAAGCTGCCGTTGGGGAGGATTCATCATTTAGATCGGCTAAAATCAGATAAGATTTCAATTCCCTTTTGAGCGGAACACTTTTAAAATCATTAGGACTAAAATACTTTAAATCTAAAATTGGTTCTGGTTGAGGTAAAATCAGATAAGCTGAAGAGTAGTAATATCTTATGGTATCTCCAATGGGACCATCCCAAATTTCTTTATCTGCCACGACGACCAGGCTGGCAATTTCTCCGAAAGCATTGGGTTTCATCTTAAATTGACTAGCCCCATCCTTTGTACATGAGTTAGAAAATAGAGCGATGGTCAACCACACCAATAAAATAGAGACCTTGTGAATTGATTCACCCTTTTTAAAATACATCATTTAATTTTTACCAGTTAAGATGAAAAAAAAGCCAATAAGGGTGTATCCTGCATTGGTTACAACAACTGATCAATAATATTTTCCTCTTTGATACCTTCCGCCTCTGCTTTATAATTCCTGACTATTCTATGACGCAAAACGTATTTTGCAATAGCTTGAATATCAGATATATCTGGCGAATATTTACCCATTATCGCTGCATGGCATTTAGCGCCAACGATAAGAAACTGGGAAGCACGGGGACCAGCGCCCCAAGAAATATAATTATCCACGATAGAAGCCGCGCGTTCTGTTCCCGGTCTTGTTTTTGAAACCAACGAAACAGCATATTCCAATACATTATCTGTTACTGGAATTTTTCTGATGAGTTGTTGAAATTGTTGAATCTGATTTGCTGTCACAATATTTTTTAAGCTCACATTCCGAGAGCCCGTCGTATTTTTTACTACCTCGATTTCCTGTTGAAAACTTGGATAATCCAATAGAATATTGAACATAAAACGGTCCAATTGCGCCTCAGGCAAAGGATAAGTTCCCTCTTGTTCGATAGGATTTTGAGTGGCTAAAACGAAAAACGGCTTAGGCAGAGCATGCGATACCCCACTAACTGTCACCACCTTTTCCTGCATAGCTTCTAATAATGCCGCCTGCGTTTTAGGTGGCGTCCTGTTTATCTCGTCAGCTAAAACGATATTGGCAAATAAAGGTCCTTTGTTAAAATGAAAAGTTCTATTCTCCTGTAATATTTCAGAACCTATAATGTCAGATGGCATAAGGTCAGGCGTGAACTGTATCCTTTTAAAATCTAAATCCAGTACGGAAGCAATAGTGCTGACTAATAATGTTTTAGCTAGTCCTGGAACGCCCACTAATAAACTATGACCATTACTAAATAAAGCAATAATGACAGCTTTAACTACTTCATCTTGTCCAACAATGACCTTACCTATTTCCTGCCTTAAATCCTGATAATTATTTGCAAGGGCATCTACTGCTTCTACATCTGATTTAAAATTTGTTTCTGACATTTTCCTTTTCTTTAAAATTGAAATTTGGGTTCTTTACCCTTTTGGAGCCGAAATTTAAGCAATTCGACGCGTTTAAAACGAAGGAATTTAATAATTTGTTTACAAAAGCTTTTTCCAATAATAGTTATTCCCAAAGAATTAACATTTTCGTCTTAAAAAATGACTATATTTCTGTTATTGATAAGCAATTAAAGGACAATCCAATGAGAATATTTTTTCTTACTATATTATTTTCCAGTACTTTACATTCATTTGCTCAACGAGTTGATAATTTATATTCCAAAGACCTACGATGGAGAAATGTTGGACCTGCCAATATGATGGGTAGAATTGCCGACATTGATGCCTTGAATACCGATTATCGACAGGTGATTTGTGCTTCTGCATCAGGTGGCGTTTTTCAAAGTAAAAACGGAGGCGTTAGCTGGGAACCGATTTTTGACCGATATGGCACTTCTTCCATCGGCAGTGTGGCTCTTTTTCAGGGTAATCCTTCCATTATCTGGGTAGGTACCGGCGAATCGGCCAATAGAAACAGCTCTGGTTGGGGCGATGGCCTTTATTTGAGTAATGACGGTGGATTAAGTTTTTCAAAATCGGGTCTTTCCAATACGCACCATATTGCAGATATTGCCCTTCATCCCACAAATCCAGATATTGCTTATGTAGCTGCAGTAGGACATTTATGGGGATATTCAGGTGACAGAGGATTGTTTTTTACTGATGACCGGGGGAAATCCTGGAAAAAACTGGAGCAGGGTCTGCCAGTTGATTCACTCACTGGTTGTACCGAGGTAGTTATGGATCCCAGTAATCCTAATATTTTATATGCAGGATTTTACCATAGATTAAGAAGACCCTACTTTTTTAAAAGTGGTGGGGGAAATGGGGGTATTTATAAAAGTAACGACGCAGGAAAGTCCTGGAAAAAACTGGTAAATGGCCTTCCAACGGGTGAAACTGGTCAAATTGACCTTTCCATTTGCAAAAGTTTTCCCTCCATTATAGTAGCCTCGGTAGAAGCTGACGAAAATATTCCCGACGGTCAGCCTGGTTCAGGCACTTACAGGTCAGATGACGGCGGAAATACCTGGCGATTTTTACTAAAACACAACACACGTCCTTATTATCATGGACAAATTGAGATAGACCCCATAGATCCACAATCTATTTATCTGGTTTCCAGAGATTTTAGAATTTCCCGCGATGGTGGTAAAACCTTTACCGAAAGAAATTGGCGAACCGATGGTGGTGATGACCATGCTATGTGGATTTCTCCCTACGACAATAAAATTATCTATATGGGAACCGATCAGGGATTAAGATTGACCGTGGATGGTGGCGAAAGTGTTTTGTCATTCAACAATATGGCCATTGGTCAGTATTATGCTATCGGCGTTGATATGAGAGACCCCTACTGGATTGGTGGTGGTCTGCAGGATAATGGCTTATGGATGGGGCCGTCAAATAGCAGGGAGGTACGCGGTATTTTAAATGAACATAATACCTGGGTTGGAGAAGGAGATGGTTTTCATTTTCAAATAGATCCAACGGACTGGAAAACCATCTATAT
>CAMDWC010000190.1 GCA_945878825.1 Haliscomenobacter hydrossis DSM 1100 | reverse complement strand
GAAATGTTGATTTGTAGGGTTCTCAAAATCGCGTATAACTATCTTTTACCCGAAACAAACTTTCACTCATACACCTAGTTTTGGTTGTATTAGCGAAGGTTTATTTCGTTTTTCATCTAAACATAAATACTATTTTTTTGTAATATATGGAAAGAGGTTTAAGAGGGGAATTCTATTTTTTAGGTTTTGAAAGTGAAAAATAATAAGACAACGACATAAAAATTAAAATTTGTTAATAGGTGTAACATAATGACTAATAATCCTATCCGTCATCATATTTATGATTCTTTTGTTCATTTCCTTTTGAAAGGTTAGATATTCATCCAATTCATTCTTACTGAATTGGCCTATGACCATGCCGATTAATTGATTCTTAAAGGGTATATCTCTTTTTATATTTATGTTTAACCATTGAAATGGATCCTTTTCTTTTACCTTTTCCCAGGTGATATTTCTGCTTTTGAGAAATTCTTGTGCCAGGGTAATGACAAGGTCATGTTGTAATTTTAAAATAGGTCTTAAGATTTCATTTTGAAAAATTTCTTCTTCTGAATTTGCTTTTTTTAATGATAACAATGGCCTTGGTTTTAGTTCCATAAATATAAATTTTGTAAATTTGGAAAAGAGGGTTTATTGATAATTTAACCATGTAAATAATAGGTATATGCGTTTTTCATCCTTTTTGTTCATTCTCGTTTTTCAAAGCCATTTAATTTTTGCTCAAATACCAGCTTTTCCAGGTGCGGAAGGATTTGGTTCAACAACTACAACAGGAGGAAGAGGGGGAAATGTTTATTATGTTTCAAATCTGAATTGTTCAGGTCCGGGATCACTGAATGATGCGCTAAATAAATCCGGACCAAAGTATATTTTGTTTTCCGTAAGTGGCGTCATCGATTGTGCTGCGGAAATAGAATGGGGCGATTGCTATATTGCCGGTCAAACTTCACCGGGAGGTATCATCGTGAGAGGCATTTTAATAGATGATTTTTATGAGCCCTCTGGTAAGGCACAAAATATCATTATCAGGCATCTTAACTCCCGGCCGGGTAATCCAGAATTAAGGCCTGGTAAAGGTTGGGTTTTAGATGATGCCTTGCGTATCGACGGAGCAAAAGATGTAGTAATAGATCATTGTTCCTTTGCAAATGCCATAGATGAATGCATTCAATTATCGAGAAGTTCGCGCGTCACCATATCAAATTCCATGCTTGCTGAAACCTTAGGCGGGCATTTCGACCTAGGTGGAATGTTGATTAATTATTCAACAGCAGCTCATCCTAAAGATAGCATTTCCTTGCACCATAATTTATGGAACAGGATTGGCGGTAGAATGCCTGAAATAAGTTGTGAGGAAAGTGGTGAAAAACCTGGAGATAGAACCTGTCTTACCCGACCTTTCCGATTCGAATTTTCAAATAATTTGCTCTGGGATCCAAATATTCAGATTTACTATGGCCCGGGTTTTAGTCCCGCCAATACTACCTCCTTCCATGATATTTATGCCAATTTTGTCTCTAATCACGCCATTTCAAGACCAGGTTACTGCGGTGGTTTTTTTAATTTTGATCTATTGGCAAATAAAAATAATCAGTTTTATACCGCTGGAAATTCAATGGCCAGATATCCCAATTATTCCGATTATCAACTATTTTACTGTTGTAATGATTTCTGCCAGTATAATCCAAACACGGAAAATGGTTCGGCCACCCGTAAATCAACCCGTTTTTCTTATCCTTCCATTACCTATACGCCCGCAAATCAATTGAGAAATTATATGGTCGAACAGGTTGGTGCCTTTAATGGAATTAGCTCAGGGCGCCGTGATCCTATGAATAAAAGGTTATTGAATGCTTTGAGGAATAATGTAATAGATACAAAACCCGTCGATGGGGTGGATTATTATAAGGATGCATACACACTGGATTTTTTGACACAACCTGCTTCACCAAAAGATACAGATGTTGATGGAATGCCCGATGCGTGGGAATTAAAATATGGTCTCGATGTCAATAAACCAGACCATAATGGGACACAACTTTCTAATCAAATAACGGGTGTTTCAGGTTATACTAATTTAGAATGCTATCTGAATGAGTTATCTAAACAAATGATAACTAGTACTACTACGCCCGTAAATGAAATCAAGGAGCAAAAACCCGAAATCACCTATATGGGGGAAGGTCATTTTAAAATAGTTTTTACAGAATCTAAAGGAGAAAATTTTACAGCAAGTCTGACGGATCTGTCCGGTAGATTATTGTTACAATTTCCTATTGAAAACGGTTATGGAGAGGGATTTAAAAAAGATTTGGATAAAGGAATATATATTATAAATATAATTAATGCGAAATATAGGTTCGCTGAAAAATTATTTATTTTTTAAATAATAAATAAGTTATAAATTTGGTTTTAATTTCGAAATAAATTTTTTAGCAAAAAACAACGTGTTTATGAAAATTAAATTCTTTCTTTTATCCCTTTTGTTTTCAGTATCAGCCTTTGCTCAAAAGGATTACCTGACCTTTTATATTGAAAATAATACAACGACCGATTTCTATGGTATTTATGTTACAAGTAATGATAGTGATTCTTGGGGAGAGGATATTTTACCCGATGATGTTTTTGAAGCTGGGACAACCCTGACGGTTACGATACCCATCAATAAATCAACGCTCTGCGAACAAGATATTCAAATCACCTTTTCAGAAAATGATAAAAATCCATTGGTTTTTGAAAATATTGATTTTTGCTCCTTAGATAAAATGATTTTAACCCAGAAGGGTAAAACAATTTATTATACGTTGGATGTCTTGGAAGAACTAACTTTTGAAATTGAAAATAATACAAAAACAAGTATGTATGGGGTTTTTGTAAATGGTTCAAAAGAAAGTTCCTGGGGGGAGGATATTTTACCAGATGATACGTTTGAAGCGGGAACGGTTGTTACCGTAACCATCCCTATACTTGGAGGTACCACTTGTAAGCAGGATATTATGATTACCTTCTCGGAAGATGATGATAATCCGCTTATTTTTACCAAAATTGATTTTTGCAGGTTGACTAAAATGATTCTGACAGAAAGTAAAGGTAAAATATTTTACACCCTGGAATAGCAAGCACTTTTTTAATATTATTTAAGGCCCAACATGAAAAATTTCATTTCAGAGGTTATAATCCTGTTTTTCACGACCTTGGCATGTCAGTTTATTTCTTAAACTTTAGGTATATCGGCCAGGCAAGCCCTTAATGCTTTTAGATACAGTTAATGATCTATTTTTTAGCCAAAAAAGGAGGCGAATAATGATTTTTATTCGCCTCCTTTTTATTTGCTGAAAAGCTTAGTAGATGGTTTTATCCTCCTTCAGCCGTCGACTATTTTAGGTTGTTTTTTATCTTAACCTGTTGAATAACCAGATTCCCCACTTTTTTACCCTGTTTTACGCCCTCTTCAATCGCTTGCCTGTAATGAATGCCGCCGTAAAGCCTGCTTAAAGATGCCTCATTTCCAGCATGTCGGAAAGAGGTAAAAGATCGCTCCGTAAGCCCATATTCTACTTCAGATGTATCCCTGAATGCAAAATTATCACCATATAAATGGGTTAATACTTCAGCTGAGGCATTGGAAATTACGCTATGCCCGCTGGTATATTCTGGAAAAGGGGGCGTTTGGAGAAGGGGTACCCAGTCTTCGTCAACATATTTATTTATGACCGTTTCGGGTCGAATGACAACACTTCGCCATTTTTCATCCCAGCAACTTATAAATCCATCGAATAAGGAAATGGAAACCATTGTATAAGCAGCCACAGTTTCCATGAAGCCAGCCTTCGCTTTCTGTGTCGTAATGCCTGTTATGCCCATCCAATGTCCTCCCGGGGTAATTTTCTTGGTGGCAAACATGGCGTGTCCCTGAACATGCGAAACATAAGGGTTACAATCCCAAAATTTTGCAATGTTAAGAGATTCCTCTTTTAAGTTCTGACCTGTTTCATAAACTTCCATCACTTGTTTATAAAAAGGACTTCCCTTCGTCATATCAAAGGTATGCGCAGGGGCAGGTTTGAATTGACTGGCAGAATCTAATACAAAAGTACGGATCTTATTCCAATGGGGTTCAATTCCCTCCATATAATCGGGGGGAGTGGGTTTCCAATAGGCATCATCCTGCCTTATGGTATATTTGGGCATTGAGCGGGTTTGTTTGTAATTATCCTTCGCAGCCCATGTCAATATGTGTTCAGCTACCTTCTCTCCATAAGCTAAAGATGGCAAATATATTTCCTCCGGCATACTGCCTTTTTTAAAATCAGCATAAAGGTTTTCCCTGAATGCGTCCATCTTTTCCTCAGAAAAAATAAGTGCTTTACCAACAGTTAAAAAAGCATGAATAGCAGCGAGATGAATGTCAATTTGTTTTGTCGTATCCGGTGCTGGAATGGGGGTTAATTCATTCAGTTGATTAGCTAAAGATTGATATTCAGGATATCCGAGAACTAAAACCTCGTAGGCAGCAATATTTGAATAGGCATAAATTCTACTTGCAATTGGGGGAGAAAATATATCGTGAACAATGATATCCGTCAATTGCTTTAAGGAATTATGGTAATATTGCGGATTATCAATTTCCGAGCTATAAGGGGTTGATTCGGTTTTGCATGACCATATTGCCAGGCAAAGTAAACTGATGACACCCGTTCTTTTTATCATTATGGCAGACATGATGGTTTTATTTTTTAGGATTCAATTTGTAAAGTAACGCTTTATCGTCATTCAATCCAATGATTAAATGCATAGTGCGCTGAAGATTCAGTTTTTTTATATCGCGTATTTGTCCCGAAATATTGAGTCCACTCTTTTCAGCAGTTAGAGAGGAAAAGTATGCATCCCCTTTTCCTAAAAGGACCAGCCCTCTGCCCGCGTCATAAGTTCCAAAATAAGGTGCAGTTTCCTCATTATTTCCTCCAGTAATCAAATCTGGTAAGTTGTCCCCATTGATGTCAGTAGCCAAAATGGAATAAATAGGGGTGAATTGTGCTTCTTTAGGTAGTTTTTTAATGTTAAAATTGAAATTCCCCATGTTTTCAAGCGAAATACTGCTAAAAAGGGTGACCTCCAGTCTTTTACTTTTACTAAGCATTTCTGCTCCTAATATCTGTGAAATGGTCTTCCCTGCAAAATCTTCATGCTTGACAAACTTTTTCTTTAAACTCGGTATTTGTTTAATCAGTTCGTCTCTGCTATGTATTGGGAAAATACCCTTTTTACTTTGATAGGTGATGAGCGGGTCTAAAGTACCGTTATTGTCAAAGTCACTGACATACAAATACATGGGAAAGTCTTTGGAAGGTTGGTGCCTTGTATTCTCCCCTTGATTTCCCAAAATGATATCGCTGTCGCCGTCATTATCTAAATCAGTAATCTCTATGGTTTGCCACCACCCTGAAGTATTTTCTAACGAGGTATTCTTTATTTCATTTAGAATGCCTTGCTCATTTTTAAAAATTCGTACTGGCATCCATTCCCCAACAATCAACAGGTCGAGCCAGTTATCTCCGTCTAAATCTACCCATTTTGCATCAGTAACCATACCAGATACTTCAACCCCTTTTTTCCCAGATAAAGAGGAAAAATACCCCTCCCCGTCATTTACAAGCAGGTAACTTTTCGGGGAAATACCGTATTTACCTGAAATGAAATGATTTCCGATAAACAAATCTTCGTCCCCGTCCTTATCAAAATCAGCTGAGGTAATGGCTCCGGTATGTTGGTAAAAGGCAGGTAATCGGAAACTTTCATCTTTAAAATTTCCCTTTCCATCATTAATGAGCAATCTGTCCCTTAAGTTTTTATGTCCTTCCGGCCATTCACTTCCACTCATCCCAATATATAAATCAGGGAAGCCATCTTTATTGGCATCGAAAAAATGAACATTGGTTTCTTCGGATTCTTTAAACGAAGAAAAAACAGCCTGCTCTTGACGCTGAAGTTTTCCATTTTTTGTTTGAAAAAATAGACCACCCGATCCGTTCTTGGCCTTTGTTATATAAAAATCGTCTAGTTGATCGCCGTTTACATCTGCTACAGCTATTCCAGGACCTAAAGTTGAATATTTATGTGGAAGTAAATAGGAAATGTCAAAATCGTTGAATTCATTTTCTTTGTGAACAAATTCAATGTCGTCCGAGGTGGAA
>CAMDWC010000189.1 GCA_945878825.1 Haliscomenobacter hydrossis DSM 1100 | reverse complement strand
TGGTGGGATAAAGGCGATTTTGCGAGCGAAATTGACATAAACTTAAGGGTAGTTGATGAAGTGTGGCAGTTGTATGGACATTTTCCCGCGTTTAAAGGTTGGTATCTAAGTCAGGAGGTAAGCCGAAAAACAGGAAAAATTATATCCCTTTATCAAGATTTAGGCCGTCGGGTAAAAGATATATCTAACGGATTGCCCACTTTAATATCACCCTATATCGACGGGAAAAAAGCTATTTTAGCTCAGGAAAGTTCGTTGATAAAGAATGACGCAGTGAGTTTGAAACAACACGAAGAAGAGTGGAACGAAATATTTGATGGGATTAAAGATGTTGTTGATATTGTAGCTTTTCAAGACGGACATGCCGATTACGATGAATTGGCCGATTACTTTTATGTGAACAAATTATTGGCAGACCGACATGGAATGCGTTGCTGGACCAATGCAGAAAGTTTTGATCGCGATATGCCCATCAAGTTTTTGCCCATCAAATGGGAAAAATTAAAGCTTAAGTTGGCGGCGGCTCAAAAAGCAGGGGTTGAAAAAGCCATCACCTTCGAATTCTCCCATTTTATGAGTCCCCAAAGCGCTTATCCGCAAGCCGGACATTTATATCAGAGATATATGGACTGGAAGAAATAGGTCAAAAAAACAGATGCAATGTTTTTACTGGCATTGCATCTGAATTTATTTATTTGAATTGAAAGATAAAAGGTAGAATAAACGTGATAAAAATAGTCCAGATGGTATAAATAGGAAGAAAAACCGCAATTTGGCTTCCTACTGTTGCAATATCTCTTTTTTGAGCCAACACGCCATACAAATTCACTGTAACCAGAATGAGATTTATAAGAATCAATATATTGGTTCCCAAAACGGCTAAACGATTCGGTGTTAAACCCATTTCAGAAATTCTGAATAAAATAGCAGAAAGGGCAATGCCATTTACGATAATGGTTATCGCAGACAGCATAAAAAGGATATATTTTTCTGCATTACTTTTTTCTGTATTGCCTGCTTCAGCTACGGAAAAAAAGATGAGTGCCATAACGCCGATTAAAAGAACATTAAATAGAAGTAAAAATTCCCTGTCATTATAAGGGTCTTTTCCAGAATAAAAAATGGCGCCCAGATAAATTACTAGAATTACTAAAACGATTGGGCTAAATATTCTTGCAATGACTGGAGAGACTTTACTTACCAATTGGGGATTAGTCTGGGTCAGATAGGTTGCCAATAATGGGACGGCAGCTAATCCCAAAACAACTACATTTTCAAAATAAAAGGTCTCAATTTCATAACCAATGAGAGAAAAAAGACCGATGGTAATACCTGTGGTTATACCTCCAGCTATGAGGATCAGTGTGCTCATAACCACAAAGTCACCATTGAAACGAAGAAAATCGAGTCTTTTATGGGTATTTCTGGTCTCCCCAACGAAGGAATAACCCAATGCAGACCAAAGAAAGAGGAGTAAATGGATACAAGACAGGGTTAAGGTATCACTTTGCGGATTATTTGGAAAAAGATTAATGAAAAGCAGAGATACCAAAGAAATGAGTGACAATATGATCCATTTACCGAGGCTAAAATTATTTTTCCATGCGAAGTAAGCTATTAAGGTAGGAAAAACGATAAAACCAATATTTCTGGAATAAAAGAATTCCTCTCCAATACCTGTATAAGCAGGCATTTTAGCTATTAATCCAGCCACTAAAGCAGCTATTAAAACGAATATTAGTTCTTTTTTAGAACCCCATTGAATTTCCTCTCCTTCATAATTTAGGCGATGAAGCCAAAATTCAGTTTGTGGTTTGTCTTTAATCAGCGGATAAAGATCTAAAAAAGCTTGTTTGAACTGAACCTTATTGTTTCTATACAATGTCTCCAATTCCTTTGGTTGATCCAACAGATCATTCAATTCATTTTTCATATTGAAATAATTTAAAGTACTTTGTTTTTCAAAGTTAAATAATAAAAAAATTACTTGGGAAAACCTTTAATTAAAGTTTCCAGAGCATTCAAGTGATTCCCAAAAGACTCTCTGCCCAATTTAGTAGCAGCATAGCTAGTGTTAGGTTTGTTTCCAATAAATTGCTTTTTGGTTTGAATAAAATGTAATTTTTCGAGTGCTGATAGGTGGCTGGCCAGATTGCCATCCGTCACCTTTAACAATTCTTTTAGCTCTACGAATTCAACCCAGTCATGCAAAATTAGAATGGACATGATACCTAATCGGACGCGACTTTCAAAAGCCTTTTGTAAACTATCTATTGATATTTTCACCTTTCGTATTTAAAATATACATAGATACCATAAACGATATGAACGATGCCAAAACCAATGGCCCAAAAAAGTACGCCCCAGTTTACGAAATAAGCGCCAGCCAATCCTAAGACAATTTCAATCAATCCTAATACCCTAACCTCAACATAAGTAAACTTACTAATCGTAAAAAGAGCTATTCCATAAAACAATAGGGATAATGGTGCCAGAAATCCAACCAATCCTTTTGACAGGCAAATCAATAGTAAGACCCCACCAATAATAAGAGGCAAAGACACCTCTGCCATTAACCTTCTTGCTGCGGGCGTCCAGAGTAATTCCTCTTTTTTCTTAGCCCTCCGGCGGGTAAAGTAGATAGCGGTGGTAATAGCTAATAAGAAAACAACCAAGGCCAATAAAACGACAGGTAAAAAGTTGCTGGAAATATTTTGCGCTTCTCCTTTCTCGAGATAAAGGGATTGAGGATTAAAATGTAGATAAGTAATAGCCACATAGACACCAACCAAAGCATATATACCAGCAAAAATACCTGCCCACCCGGACAAGGAAATGAATTTAGAAGAACGTTCCATCAAACTCCGAATCTCCCCTATATCCTGTAAATAATCTTTTTCATTTTTCATTTAAAGTACTTTGAAACACAAAGTTACTCTATTTTTTCCAAAGATTCAAGGGCTTAATATCTTTCTTCCCGGGTATTTGATTAGATTCTGGAACAAGGACTACGGTTATATTTTGTTTAGCATTTTGGGGAAGTTCCATTTCAAACCCTACAAAAAGGGTATTTGGATTAGGAGCATCATAATCTTTAGAAGACTGGGTTGTCCAGGTTTTTAAGGTTACATTTTTGGGCTCCAACACCTTTAGCACCATTTTTTGTCCATTTTGTGACAAAAGAGCCTGACCCTTACCATTTATTTCAACCTGAGCAGGGGTTAACATATTCCAGCGCAACACCTTGCTATTTTCTGAGGTTTCCATTTCATCCCTAACTACGACGTATGATTTATTTACTATGGCAACACCTCGGGATAATTTGTTAATCTGGCCTTTATAAACAGACGTCAAATCACTGAAAGCACTTAAAAAGGTAGGAGAATCTGTAAATCCATCTATTTTTGCATAGCCATCCACTTTCTGATATTGTCCATCAATGGTTAGGGTACTGTGCGCCAAATTATTATATCGAAATACATCCCATCGTTGAGAACCTTGTTCCTTACCCCATAATTTAATACCTTTAGACTCTAATGATTCATATTCCTGCATGCCAAAATCCATGGACCAACGCTGCCCCATAGCATCCATAACAAAGGAACCGATATCCATGTGACCATGATTTACGCTTGGAGAACCCGCTTTAAATCCGACATATATGGCCTTTGGATCGCTCCAGGAACTGCGCATCAAAGCTACTGGATTGGGACCCTGACCTGTCCAAATCAATTTTGAAGGTTCCTTTACATTTGACATAGCAAGACCCCTACCCCAAATCATGATAGCTGGAAACAAACGATCGCCACCTACTTTTTTATCCAGGTATTTAACCTGATTATACAATAAAGAAGGATCTTTTGATTTATTTGCGAACCAAAAAACAGAGGCAGTCAATCCCGCACCACCTTGAGCATCAGCATAATTAAACGCTTTACCTGAGGTACCCACCATATTTTCAAAATAGGCTGCTGTTTTTAAAAAGCCAGGCGTGGCAGATAAATTAAAATCATGTCCATATAGTTTTTCAATGGCACTAAGGAACATTAGATTAAAACTTGTTCCATAAACCCAATATCCATAACCTTCGGGATAGGCACCGTCCGGATTATAATCGGCCATAGGTAACTTAATGGACGTAATGGAACGCTGGATGATACTTTTTGCAAGTTCAGGATTATCCTCATAAATAGCTAATGCACCAAAAGTCATACCCGCATTGCATACCTGATTCCAATTATGAGTTGCCTTCAACCACGAATTGAATTTTGGATTCATGGAAGGCTCCAGGCCCTTTTTCAAAATAGCTTCCCTGATGATACTTCGTGAATTGTCAGAAAGATGCTTAAAGAGCCAATCATATCCGATGGAGACAGCCATAGTCATTTCAGCAACATCCAGGAAATGGGAAGGATTCCAATCGGTAAAATTTGACACCTTCAGCAGTTCCTTTTCTGCTCTTTCCAAATATTTTGGGTCGCGGGTTACATTAAAGGAATAGGATAGATAAAACACCCTTTTCAAACATTCTCTTGATTTATCTAAGAGTCTTTTACCTATTTGAATCCTTTCCAGCGTTGGCAAACCTAACATTTTATCACTTTCAGACAGAATAGCCTTATGAATTTTCTGCCATTGAGCCTCTTTTGAAATTTCCTGAACCAATGGATTGATATCCTCTTCAAACCATAAAATTCTTGGATGGTCGGGCATTTTTAAATTTGCTATATCGGACAAATCCTGACCATTTACAATTAAGGTCATCCCTAAAAAGGAGAAAAAAATTAAGGTGAAATAGGATAAATTTTTCATTGACACATCATTAATAATTTTTTAAGGCCATTTTGATGGTAACATTCACATTTCCAGATTGATTGGGTAAACGAACCATAAGTCGGGAATGACCGACATTTGTTTTTTCAGGTGCTTTTTGAATAGCTGATTCTTCAGAAAATTCTGCTCCCTTGGGTGAAATAATTTCCAATTCCAACCATTTTGAGGTAATGGTTGCATTTCTCAAAATGGCTTTACCTCCTTTTATGAGCTCAATGGTATTGCCCGTAAGCATCCCCCATGCCACTTCTGTTGGTTTAAGTAAGGAAAAATTATCCTCTATTATGACATTTTTCCTTTGATCTGCCAAACTAATTTTTCTCGTTGATTTTGATGAAAAATCCTTGTAGGCTTCTGTTAAATCGAGCGTTGCGGAAGGATTTACCACATTTAGCTCTTTCTGAATAAAACGGGCTTTTGCCAGTTCATACTGATTTTTATTTCCCAGCAATGGCACATTATGGCTAAAAGAATTTAGACGGTAATAAGACCATCTTTTTCCATTCACCCCCATAGTCCAATAGCCATCCAAATTATAATCATCTGAACCTAAATCCTTTGCCCATCTTACCCCACCAGCTTCCAATTCAAAATTACCTAAATCCAGATGAGCATGAGGCGAACTGTTCACCCCCGATTTCATTCCAATCCAGGTAGCATTGGGGTCTGTCCAACTACTACGAAGTAGCACCAATTCATTGATTTCACCATCAAGATATTGGTCCAGGGGCAAATTAAGAGGTTCTGAAGTAGGCGCTTTGTACCATAAAACATGAAAAGGATTAGCTAGGGCGTTGGAAGATTTTATATAAGCATGCAAATAATTGGCAATAAGAGGTTTATTGTAAATATTGCTTAAAAACAACATAGCAGGCGAAGTCGTTGCCTTCGAATTCTCTCCTGAGTCAGCAAAATTTAGGATAAGATTAGAGGGACCAGCACATAACATGGGAACATAACCTGCATTTTCCAAGCCTTTAGTACTTTCAAGATTTCCCATATTTCCCAAAGCCGATTGCATAGCTGACATGGCATACGATAAATATTCTGTGGCGTAAGACCAATAACCTGGACCTTCGTACCAGGCACCGTCTGGCGCGTAATATTTATTTGAAAAAGGCAGATTTGTTAGAGCTTTCGGGATAAATGTCGTCGCATAAGAAGGATCAGTCTCCGCAATGGCCAGTGAACCAACGATGAGGCCTCCGTGACACACCTGATTCCAGTTATTATCGCCTTTACTCCACCAGGCAGCATCGTAAGCCTTTTTATATTCGTCCAGCCCTTTCGTTTTTAATCCGGAACGAATCAATTCAATATCCTCTTTCTTCATGTGATTATACAACCAATCGTAGCCAATTGCCACACCATTGGTCATTTCTGCCACATCAAGAAAATG
>CAMDWC010000188.1 GCA_945878825.1 Haliscomenobacter hydrossis DSM 1100 | reverse complement strand
AGTGTTTGCCAGGTTCCGGTTATCAGTAATGATTTTTATCCAACCTTATTGCAGGCAGCAGGACTCCCATTGAATCCAAAGCAACATACCGGTGGCGTCAATATCGTACCATTGCTAATGAGCAAAACGATAAAAAACAGGGCCTTGTATTGGCATTATCCTCACTATGGCAACCAGGGTGGTTCACCAGGTGCTGCAATTCGTGAAGGAGATTGGAAATTAATACGATGGTACGAAACGGGTAAAGAGGAATTATACAATCTTAAGCAGGATATTGGCGAGATGAATAATCTGGCAGTAAAGGATGCGAAAATTGCCCAAAAGCTATCTTTAAAATTAGACGCCTGGTTAAAAAACGAGAAAGCTGTTTTTCCTGAAAAAAATCCCAATTATGTGAAGTAGTTTGTGTAGGGCTACCGTATATCTGGAATGTAATAGACCCCTTTTGATTGTAGTGAAGCTTACTACAATCACAAAAAAGAAATTGTATTTTTAAGTCAACATATCCGTAATCAAATCATCATATTTAAACCAGTGGTCGTGCTAAAAACAATAATTATTTTGATGTCAGGATTGCTTCTGCTTGCTTTTTCTGACCAAGTAAAATTAAAAGAAGGAGGCCATCTGGTTGACACGCAGATTACACTACCCCTCAAAAAAATTGAAGAGGTTTCTTATGACCATGTAGTGATTACCGATAAATTTTGGAAGCCCAAAATTGATAAAAGCCGATTAATCGGTATCCGGTCAGCTTTGAAGGAATGTGCCTCTTCAATGGATAATTTTGATATTGCTTCCGGAAAAAAGAAAGGGAAACACAAAGGGAATGTTGCCGGTGATTCAGACGTTTATAAAACAATTCAAGGTGCCGCTTATACTTTAAGTAATACTCCTGATAAGGAACTGGAAGATGTTATTGATTCTCTGATTGAACGGATTGTGGCAGCCCAACAACCTGATGGGTATCTTTTTACCTACTGGACGGTAATTGATATTTCGAAGAAGTGGACCGACCTACCAAGGAAACATGAATTGTATTGTGCTGGCCATATGATTGAAGCAGCTGTTGCTTATTACACGGTCACTGGCAAAAGAAAATTGCTGGATGCGGCGATAAGTTTAGCCAACCATATCGATTCGGTATTTGGACCGGATAAAAGACTGGATGTACCCGGCCATGAAGAAATTGAACTGGCTCTTTTCAAATTATATAAAGCAACCGGTGAAAAAAGATATCTTGATTTATCATCTTTTTTTGTTGATGGACGTGGAAATCCAAACAGAATGACAGCAGAAAAAATCAGTCCGCCTGATAAGGATGCCAATGCAAATACGCCCCAACGCTGGAGGCCGCCTGCCTACATGCAGGACCACCTTCCTGTTACCCAGCAGTTCTATGCAGTTGGTCATGCCGTTCGGGCTACCTATCTCTATACTGCAATGGCAGATATTTCAATGGAAACCAATGCTGTGAAATACCTCCCTGCATTGGATTCGCTCTGGAATGATGTGGTCTATAAAAAATTATATATCACCGGTGGTGTTGGTACCCGTCAGTTTCATGATGAGGGATTTGGTTCAGCCTTTGTGCTTCCCAATGACCAGGCATATTGTGAAACCTGTTCCAGTATTGGACTAACTTTCTGGAACAGAAGGATGAACGCATTGCATGCCGATGCAAAATATGCCGACCTGACAGAACTTACAATGTATAATTCGGCTATATCCGGTGTTTCACTGAACGGAGATGGTTTTTTCTATACCAATCCCCTTGAATCCAACGGAAAACACAAGCGTCAAAACTGGAGCAACCCCCCATGTTGTCCTACCAATATCGTCCGGTTTTTACCTGAAATTGGGTCTACTATTTATAGTAAACGGGATAAAGAAATTTACATCAATCAGTTTATAGGAAATGAAGCAAAAATCGCTTTGGGGAATCAGGAAATCAGGATGAAAATGGAAACTGCATATCCCTGGGAGGGAACAATTAATCTCACCATTGATCCGGAAAGACCAATTGAACTTTCCCTGTATATCCGGATACCCGGATGGGCTCAGGGTGAATTACTGCCGGGTGGTCTGTATCATTTTACTGGAGCGAAGACGAACCCGAAGAAAGAAGTGTCTCTGAAAATAAATGGGAAAGGGGTAAGTGGTATTCGAATGGAAAAAGGATATGCCGTCATCAAAAGGAAGTGGAAGAAAGGAGATAAGGTAGAAATGGAATTGCCCATGCAGGTAAATGTTGTTGCTGGAAACCCACGCATGGAAGATAAGCTTGGACAAGGTGTAATCATGCGGGGGCCGCTGGTATATTGTATTGAAGAAACGGATAATAAAAATTATTTCGAAGAAACCAATGAAACTGTTCTGAGTCCTGTTGGATTAACACCAGAATTTAAAACTGATTTGCTGAACGGAGTTGGGATTATCCGTGGCAATGCAATTGTATCCGGCAAAAAAGACAATATAGCCATTACAGCCATTCCTTATTATGCCTGGTGCAACCGGGATCAGGGTCGGATGAAAATTTGGCTACCTTTTCGTACTGATCAATAAATGCTAAATGGATGAATTTTGGAACATACAAGGGCACTGGGTCTGGAACGAAACCGTAAAAAGTTTAAAATTGAAATCGGTATCAATTATTGTACTGCTTGTATCAATCCTTGTATTATTGGGGGGCTATGCAAATAAAGCAAATGAGAAGCCTAACGTCATTGTCATTTTTATCGATGACATGGGTTACGCAGATCTTTCTTGTTTTGGTAATCCGGTAGTTAAAACTCCCAATATCGATGCCCTTGCTCAGCAAGGAATAAAGTTTACCAATTTCTATGTAAACTCACCAATATGTTCGCCATCAAGAGTTGCATTATTTACCGGTTGTTATCCAATGCGATTTAAGATTCATTCTTATTTAGACGGCTCAAAAGAAAATAAAAGACGCGCAATGGCGAATTACCTCGATCCGGATGCACCGTTTTTAGCCCGAGTACTTAAAAAAAACGGTTATGCCACCGGACAGTTTGGAAAATGGCATATGGGAGGCGGTCGCGATTTGGGTGATGTTCCGTATCCCTCTGCATATGGGTACGATAAATCACTGGTTAATTTTGAAGGAATCGGTGATAGGGTTCTTTTTACAAAAGGCGGGGGTAGCAAGCAGAGCTCAGAATTGGGACGGGGTAATCTTATCTGGGCAGAAAAACACAAAACAACTGGGATTTACGTTGATAGCGCTTTGGGATTTATTGAACGAAATAGCAACAAACCGTTTTTTATTAGTTTATGCCCAAACGATGTGCATGATCCACATTGGCCGTCGGACGAATTGTTGTCAAAATTTAAATCTGCCTCTAATAACCCTTTTGAACAGCGATTCTTTGCGGTTTTATCCGAGTTGGATTTTCAAATCGGGCGATTTATAAAAAGGCTCGATAAAATGGGGCTTTTAGAGAATACTGTTATCATATTTACAAGCGATAACGGACCAACCGATTCGCCCAATTACTATAATAAGGAAACTTATCCCGAAGGATATGAAGGCGGTTTATACCCTCCAGGTTTTACCGGAACTTTTTCTGGCAGAAAATGGAGCCTTTTCGAGGGTGGCATCCGAGTGCCTTTTATTATAAGTTGGCAAGGAAAGATCCCTAAAAATCAAACTGACAGTACTACTGTTTTGGTAGCTATGGATTTGTTCCCATCAATTTGCAGTATGCTTGGTATTAAATATCCCAATAATATTGATGGAGAAGATAAAAGTGTTGCACTTATGGGAAATCCGATTGAAGTAAAACAACCTATTATGTGGGAATATTCAAGCAATCCTGGGGGTTCAATTAAACCCGGAAAGGAAGAACATATTTCCCCAAATCTTGCAATACGTGAAGGAGACTGGAAGTTGTTGATTAATGTAGATTCAACAAATCTTATGTTATTTAATCTGAAAAGTGATCCGGGAGAAACAAATAATTTGGCAGAGAATAAATCCAAAAAAGCTCAAAATATGGCTGCAAAAGTGCTGGCATGGAGAAGATCAATGCCTGTGGAAACTCCACAATAATGCAGTCTTATTTTAGCCACTTTATTCGGCAAAAAATGTGCTTGATCCAGGGTGAGGGTGAGAAAACAGAAAGCCCCAAGATTTCTCAAGAGGCTTTTGCGGACCGGACGGTGAGTTCTAACTTAACTCAAACACATCTTAAACCGCCTGATTCATCAGATATAAAGGAGTTATAATTATACTTTTCTTGTTATAACTACCTCAAATGGGTTTAAATAGGGTTAGTAGCTAATGATTCTTCTACATATTTTATATTGATTATATATCTAACTTCACATTACCCCCCAAGAGCATAAAATATTTATTTAAAAACCATATATGAAAAACAAAGTAAAATACTTTCTCTTAATAATACTTCTTGTATTTAGCAGTATTGCATCACAGTCTCAAACAGTCAAACAATGGGTCGAATATAATGGGTTTGAAGGACCTGGTAAAGGAAAGAGTATCGTATTTGTCTGTGGGGATGAAGAGTATCGCTCGGAAGAAGGCTTGCCTATGTTAGCACAGATATTGGCAAAGAGATATGGATTTTCCTGTACGGTTCTTTTTTCATCTGATCCCAAAACAGGAGAAATTGATCCTTTGAACCTATCGAATATTAATGGGCTCGAACATTTAGCAAAAGCAGATTTACTGGTGATTCTTACTAGGTTCAGAGAGCTTCCTGATTCCCAAATGAAGTACATCGATGAATATATTAAGGCAGGAAAACCAGTAGTGGGCCTTCGTACGGCAACACATGCATTTAATTATAAGATGAATAAAAATAGCCCTTATGCCAAATATGATTTCAGAAGTAAGGTGAACGGGTGGGAGGATGGTTTTGGCAGACAAATACTTGGAGAGACTTGGATTAGTCATCATGGTAATCATACAAAAGAAGGCACAAGGGGGGTGGTTAACGGAATAGAACAGAACAAAAAGAACCCTATCCTTAATGGTGTTTCGGATATCTGGGCTCCCACCGATGTTTATGCGGTAAGAGACCTTGGGAATGCCAATGTGCTTGTATATGGTCAAAGCTCAAGTGGCATGACACCAGAATCTCCTGTAAATCTAAAAAAATCGATCATGCCGGTTGCATGGACAAAATCATATACAGGTTCTAACGGAGTAATGGGGCGTGTCTTTTCTACAACAATGGGAGCATCGATCGATCTACTAAATGAAGACTTGCGCAGGTTAATTGTTAATGGATGTTTTTGGGCCATTGGAATGGAAATGCAGATACCTGTAAAAGCTGATGTAGGTTTTATAAGCGATTATAATCCTAAAATGTTTGGGTATGGGCTTTTTAAAAAGGGAATGTTTCCTTCAAATTTTGAACTAAAATAAAGGTATTAAAGAGAAGCGATTAAATGAACAAAACAGAATGAATGAAACTGTCTTGTCCTGAAATAGCTTGTATTAAACATTTTTTTGAGTATTTCTTTTTGTTATAGTGTATTGACCTTTTTTTGATAAAAAGTGTGTAACCACAGTGTAACGGAGGTATTGAAAATAAAAAACCCCTTGATTATCAAGGGGTTTTACTATTTTAAGCGGACCGGACGGGACTCGAACCCGCGACCTCCGCCGTGACAGGGCGGCATTCTAACCAACTGAACTACCGATCCTTCATTTGATGCTAACATCAAATTCGGGTCGCAAAGATAATGCTTTTGTGTTTTTTAAAAGCAGAAATCCATTAAAAATTTAAAGATCAATTTGAATACCGTATTTATCCAGCAATCCAACCAGCCCAGCCAACGAGAATTTTGCCTTTTTTAGCCTGTTACGTTCAGGATCAATGGAGTAATTGTAGGAACTGCTCAGGTCTGCCTTCTCCAGGTTGGTGCCGGAAAAAATGCTTCTTTGCAGATCACAACCTTTAAATACTGCGCTGGCAAGGTCTGTCTCGCTGAAATCCAGTTCATGCAAGGCACTGCTGGTCCATTGCATTTTTTTTAGGTTCATTTTACAGAAAGAGGAAAGCTTGATAGAGCAGTTGTCAACATGCAGGCTCAGCAGAAAAGGATTGCAGTCTTCAAAATGCAGTCCCAGCATTTTGCAGTTTTTGAAAATGACATTCCTGAGGCTGGTATTGCGCAGTTTGGTCATGCTGAATTGGCAGCCATCAAAAACGCAATCTGAAAAGCTGGATCCGGAAAGGTCTGTGTTGGAGAAATCACAGG
>CAMDWC010000187.1 GCA_945878825.1 Haliscomenobacter hydrossis DSM 1100 | reverse complement strand
GTTTGGGTGAAAGATCGTTTGCCGGGTATGACGGAAATGACTTATCAAATGCGTAACTGGTACTATTTTAATTGGCTTTGTGGCGACCATATTGTAGAACAACACATCCATAATATTGATGTTTTCAACTGGGCTAAAAAGGATTATCCCGTTAAAGCGCAAGGAATGGGCGGACGTCAGGTAAGAACAGGAAAAGAATTTGGTGAAATTTATGACCACCACTACGTGGAATACACTTATGCCGACGGATCTGTACTTAACAGTCAGTGCCGTCACATCAAGGGTTGTGCCGACAAGGTGTCAGAACATATCATCGGCTCAAAAGGTCATGCTGAAAGTAATGGTACCATGACGGATTTGAAAGGAAATGTGATTTTTAAACATAATAGAAAAGGAGACCCAAATCCTTACCAACAAGAGCATGTGGAACTTTTTGCCTCCATCAGAAAAGGTGAGGTCATTAATGATCTCGAAAATGGAGCTAAATCTACCATGACAGCTATCCTGGGTAGAATGGCCACGTACTCTGGTCAAGTTATTTCCTGGGAACAGGCCATTAATTCTAAGGAAAATCTTTTCCCGGAATCCTTGGACTGGAATGCCAATCCTAAGTCTTTACCAGACGCATCAGGTCATTACAAAATAGCCGTGCCAGGCGTTTATAAAATTTAATACTTTTAAGCGCTTCTAAAACTTCAAAACCCTCTTGTCTCTTTTTGAGAAAGGGGGTTTTGGCTTTTTACCTAATTCCAATTTGCTTTAAAAAAGTTATCGTCCCGTTTACATAAAACCCTGATACTTTTTCTCCAGCGCAGTACTTTTCGTATTTCATCAAAATCCATTATGCTAAATGCCGTTCCTAATACATCGGTAATCAAGCCATTGGGGCCTTCCACTAAGCAAGTTGCACCATTTGTTAAAGGCTTACCCGTTATCGGATTTAACAAATGAGAATATCGTTTCCCTTCCCATTCCAGATATTGTTGGTCATCCCCTGACACAGATTGCGACCTATTATTAATATACCGTTTCGGCCCATTTGAAAAAAAGATAGTATCAGCCTCAACGAACCAACCCTTTTTGGAGGGAGGCGCTTTACCCACTGTTATTGAACTACCCGCCGAAATCATTCCTCTGTGAACACCTTGAATTCTTAGTATTTTTAATGCTTCATCTACAGCATATCCCTTTCCGATACCCCCAAAATCGAGTTTAACACCCTTTTTTATGAACTTAAACTGATATTGTTTACCCTTTTTTCTTAAGGCAATATATTGAATACCCGAATAAACTTTTGCCGCTGTTTGCATCGAATCAGCCGGAAATTCATTTCGTCGTCGGGCGCGGCGCCAAAGGTGGGTCAAACTACCTATGGCCGGGTCAAAATATTGACCCGTTATTTTGCTCCAATGAATACTTTTCTTTAACACAAATCCAAGCTCCTTTGAAACACTTTCCCATTGCAATGGCTGCCTGACGTTTAATTTATAAACTTCAGCCTTTTCTTTGTAATCGCTTAGAATGTAATCAAGAAACTGAATGCGGTCAAATACTTTTTCAGCAATTAAGGGTGCATTTACCTCTTTATGAGCATAAAAAGATACATAATATATAGTACCCATAGCCGGTCTGCTAAAACTATAAAGGCTGTCTGACTGACCATTTAAAAGAAGAACTATGTTAATAAGCACAACAGAAACTATCCATTTATGATTCCTCATTTTCAATAGTCTTGCTTTACTACCCGTTTTGAAAAACTACCTTGCTTGTACAATACACGAATAATGTACATTCCTGTAGGAAAATGTGCGGTATCAACAGAAAAATGATTCTGTTCCTCCAGATAAAGTTGAGAAAACAACAATCTACCCTCTATACTATAAACACTAATAGTGACGTCTTGTAATTTTTCTGAAATATGAATGTTCACTCTATCATCGACCGGATTAGGTTCCACGGCTATCTGCCATTTGAAAATGGAGCCTAAATCATTCAGATTTAATTTAAATTTCCTGATATCACTGGCACTTTCACCACAATCATTTTTAGATTTTACTTGCCAATAGTATGATCCTCCTTCCAAATCTTGTGAAAATTTATAAAAATTCAGGTTCCTTTCTCCAGCAAAAATAAGGTCATTAAAGTCTGTATTTTTTGAGACCCTAAGTGAATAGTTATCTGTTAATGAGGTATTTGTCCATGACAACTGTGGGCGTTCAACCAATAAAACCTCATTATCATCAGGAAAAAGTAAACTTGGTTTAGTCGGTAAACCTTTCAGCTGAAAGTTGAAATTAGTTTCCTTACTATTTTTAACATCTGAGACTACTATTTTTACATTATACGATCCAGATTTTAAACTATCCAGTACAGCTGATGCCTTTAAATTTATTACATTGGCCACTGCATCACCGGCAATAAATTTCCAGGTTGGAGCGGGGGGAGAAATGACATAAGTTATTTTTACCGGACGAATGAAACCACTACCTATTTTTAGTCCTGCTTTTAAATCTGAGGGTAAGCAAAGCACATTATTTAAATCGACAATTTGTAAACCCAAATCTAAAGGAGTGAAAAATCTACCAAAGGTATAATCCGGGGATTGCCCGCATTCGTTTCTGGCTCTGATACGATAAAAGTAGGTTTTATCAAAATCTAATCCTTTAATAACCAACTGAGAATCGAGGGTAACCCATCGTGAAATAAATTGGCTGAAAAGGGAATCCGACGCAATATCAACCTGATAATCAAAAATACCTGCCAGGTTAAACCAACTCAATGTAGGTTCAACCCCCTGGTCTGACCCTGAATTTTTAACGACGACTTTATCGGGTGTTTTATTTAGCACCAGCTGTAGCTCTGTAAACACGGTATCTTCTCCCGAAATACCTCTGACTTTAATTTTACTTTCTGTAGCGCCAACGACCTGTTTTGAGGATATAAAAAGGGTTGCAGCATTTCCGGGTAGCACCGTTACTGGATTGAAAGAATAAGCTATCGCGGATGTTGAACCTACCAGATCAAACGTAATGGGAGCTGAAAAAGCTGAGCCGGTAAAGATCTGCACACTGGCACTATTGGGGGTACAAATATTAACTTTATTAATACTCGCTGCCAACCCTTTTTTACAAAGTATTCCATTTCTGCCCATAATACTTGTTATTCCACGATTTTCTGGATCGAGCCATTCACTTAATCTATTCATGGGACTTCCACCGCCAATCCATGAACTATGAAACCAGCCAAAAGCATCAAAAGAGTTATTAGAGCAACTGGCAGAACCACCATGTAATTGACCTACAATTTGTTGATTTTTATTAACTAAAGGACCGCCGGAAGATCCATCTTCCGTGGTACCCACATCCCATCTGGGAATAATAAGATGATTCCCGGAAGACACTTCATTAGCTAATTGCCCCCACTGCCCTCTATACGATTTGCGATAAGCAATAGAGATTCTTTTTTCCCTGGTATTAGGGTGATGTAGACAGACCAGGGTATCTTCAGGTAAAACCGAGGTGGCATCCCATCCGGCATAATATGGATTAGCTGCATCGGGAACAGGATCATCCAATTCCAATAAAATAAAATCGGTAGGAGAAAATCCAGCACGAAAAAAAGCGCCCGTATTAAATAAAGTTTTTGATCCGTCGCCGGTGGCACCATTCGCCTGTGACAATAAAGGTCTGCAAACTGAATGTTGATAATTCCAATAAACAACCACAGATGGTGCATTGGAAGAAGAGACATCGCAGTGAAATGCACTTAAAAAATAAGGTTTACAGTCATTTCTCCCATTATTAACCAGCGCTCCGGAACAAAAATTTCGACCATTAATGGTGTACATACCCACCGACCTCATCACTTCTCTATAATTATCTACTACCTTCCAACCCTCTCTTGAACCGCAGGCGACATCGAGGTGACAACTGCCCGATAAAATAGAAAAAATGCCTAGAAAATCGTGATTTACCTTTTCGACGGTCATTTTTAACCATTTTTTCTCGACGGAAGGAAGTGAAACCTCCAAAACCAGCTCATCACCGAGAATGGCAGGGGTCCACATTTGACCATGTAATTCATTATCATTATATGTAAACGGCCCCTCTACCTGATCCATAGAAAGGTTATATATCCATAATCTGGCGTTTGGCGGAAGATAAAAATCTGACATCCCCAAATTCAAAGATAATGCTCCTGAAGATTGAATGCGCAGCCTCCATATTTCGTTTAGACCATCATTTGAGGTCGTCCAATCGCCGTGCGTAGAAGGTTTTAGTGAAGTATTTCTGGTAATAGCAAAAGAAGGATTTATTCCCTTCTTACGTTTTTCTACTTCTTCTGCAAGTAATTTTTCGTTATTTACTCTTGGAAATCTGACGGGTTTAACGGTTTCTATAGCCAATTTACCTAAAGGCACAGATTTTTCAGGTAGTTTTTGAGCTAACAATAAACCACCTGAAAAAACGGCCGCAAAGAGACAGCCCCATTTTTTAGAACCTAAAAAACAAAGCATTACTGAATAAAAATTTCCCATTATCCCAGAAATCCCTGAAAAGCAGATTATCAACATAATAAACCATACTGCCCTGCCCTACTGACTCGGCACCTATAACCAAAGATTCTTTAAACTTTTCCATAGCCTTATAGCCTACATAGCCACTTGGTTTGAACGACTTATCTGTAATACCTATGTTATAGGAATTTTCACCACTCAGTTTAAACGTAGCATTCGTTGTCTTCAATGAAAAATAGGTATCTGACTGCCCGTAAGCTAAAGGGTGAGAATTATCTAATTTTACTTTAAAGATAGCACCCGGAGTGCCTTCGCTTAATTCCCTGCGGTCGTCCCCTGTATAATCAGATAATAATAAATTTTTACTAGTGGCTGATGCAGCCTCCTCATTATTTTTAAGTGCAAATCCCGATTTACCGCTAACGAGAGTCAAGGCATCACCCAGAATAATTAATCTTCCCCCTTTTCTTACCCAAGTGGAAAAAGAACTTAGCATATTATCTGAAAATCGGAAATAACCCTCGGGAACAATGATAACATTATAAGCATCTAAATTATATCTTTCCATTCTTGCAACATCCAGAATAGCCACGGACATATTCAATTCCTGTTCTAAATAGAACCAAAGATGCCCAAGATCATTTGCATTAGCCTGTTCACCACCTAAAACAGCTACATTGGGTGTTTTCAGTAACTGAAAATTACTGGAACCCAGATCACTTCCTGCGTTGGCAAACCCTGTGGCAACAGAAGTTACTTTGACTTTATTTTCGCCAGCCGTAGCAGAAATTATATCTGATAAATTTGATAATTTAGGATTATCCCCTCTGGTTATCACTAAAGTACCTCTATCGTAAGACTGATCTTCAACTAAAAAAAGTTCATTAGCCACTCTCACCTGAACCCCTTTTTTGAGAACCTTCGTTAAAAATACCGCTTGCTCCAACGATTCCCATTTCACCAAATAGGCATAATTACTTTTTGTATTGAGTGCAGCAGGTTGGTCGAAAACAAAACCTTTCACCTCTGGTTCGATACAGGTTTGAGTGGCAAACCCTGGCAGGCCATAAGCATAAATAAGAGACCAAGCCGTGATGTCGTAAGTATTTGAATCTTGAACCTCCACTTCTGGGTCGAGTAAAATTTGCGCCATCATACCTCTTGGTTGACAAGCATTAATTATCAAATCTCCCGATGCTATTTCGAGGGAAGTAGTCTTACCTGTTTCGTATTGATAAGCAGGCACATTCATTTTCTTTGAAGCAGTGCCGTAACTGATGCCATTTTTATCGAGCAAAGCACAGAATCTTTTTAACCGATCTGCGACGGCCGACTTTTTTACTACATAAGTTTTATACATCCCAGTAGGATTCTCCAAGGATTTTTTAAAGAAAGCGGCGAATTCTGCATTTAACCTGGCGGCATTGTTTGCGGCCATTTCAACGGTAGAAAGGGCGGTTGTTTTATGATGGGCTATTCGATCAGACAATCTTAAAGTATCACCATTAGGTAAAAGAATAGCCAGACCAGCCCCAATGCCCCCTTGTTCGTAAGTCATTCCAATGGCTCCATTATAAGTTGGATAAGTATCACCATAACTTGGATATAATAAGTCAAAAACTTCTCTGGTAAAATAAAGCCATCCGTTTGCGTCGAAATACCTTGCGTGATTTTTACCAATTTGAAATTGAAAATCTTTTTGCCATTTTGTCACATAACTATGATATGGATTAGCTGCCGGAGC
>CAMDWC010000186.1 GCA_945878825.1 Haliscomenobacter hydrossis DSM 1100 | reverse complement strand
ACAAATTCTGCAATGTTGCCAGTAGAAATACTTCCATTAACAACTAAGGTACCACCTGCATAGACCGTAATCAAGGTACTAATGCCAATTAATAAGATCATTAGCGGATAAAACAGGGCATTAATTCTTGCCAAAGAAACAGATTGTTGATTATACTGCTGACTTTGAGAAGTAAAAAATCCTAGCATAGAATTTTCCTGAGTATAAGCCTTAACTACTCTTATTCCTGCATATACCTCCTGAGCTGTGTTGTTTAAAACGGCCAATTGTTGTTGAATTTCCTCGCTTCTTTTGTGTATAAGGTCACTAACATAATAAATCGATATAGACAAAATAGGCAAAGGAATAAGACAAAACAGCGTTAATTCAAGGCTAACATTAACCATGGCATAAATGACAAAGGCAAATAAGGAAACCAGATTTATTCCATAGAGAATGGCTGGTCCCAGATACATTCGCACCTTATTAACATCTTCCGTGATTCTGGCCATTAAATCACCCGTTTTGTTCCTTTTGTAAAAGGCAAGATCTAGTATTTGATAATGCTCAAAGATTTCCTTTCGCATATCATATTCAATTAATCGGGACATAACAATGATGGTTTGCCTCATGAAATACATGAATAAGCCCATAAGGCCAGCAAAAAGAAGCACAAATAATCCAAAAATTAATAATTGTTTTCCCAGAATGGACTCTAAGCTTCGTTGAAGTTTTGAGCTTTCAAAATTTCGATAAATACTTACGTTGTGAATCACCAGATCTAGTGCTTCCCTGATAGCCTGCGGTTGTAATACCCGGAAATAGTTGGATAGAGAAACGAAAAAAATTCCTCCCAGAAAGTGCCAGCGATATTTCCAAAAAAAGTGATTTAAAACATATAAATGATTCATCTAATCTTATTTATATTGGAAATAATTGTTGTGTTAAATAATAAAACCAGCCTCACGGAGACTGGTTTTATGTGGAGATAATGGGATTCGAACCCATGACCCCTTGCATGCCATGCAAGTACTCTAGCCAACTGAGCTATACCCCCAAAATAATGGACGAAAATAAGTAATTAAGATAGACTTTCCAACATTATATTCATTTTATTACCAAGTTATTTAAAATCTTTATTTTAGCGATGGTTTATTTTTTTAGTAGTTGCAACTTTTTGCAAGATATTGCCATATTTATAGGATAAATTCGTATATTGTTGCATAGTACTTACTTATATGGAAAGAATGACAGAAATGGCTTCAAACTACCGGCATTTGGAAAAAATGTCCGTTAATGAGTTGCTAGTGAATATGAACCGGGAAGATCGGACCGTTCCCGATACAGTGGAAAAGGCCATTCCTCAAATAGAAAAATTGGTGCAGGTTATTGTGCAAAAAATGCAAAATGGCGGCCGCTTATTCTATATCGGAGCAGGAACCTCTGGCCGATTGGGCGTTTTAGATGCCTCTGAATGTCCGCCTACCTATGGCGTACCCAAAAACTTGATTATTGGGATTATTGCCGGAGGGGATGTAGCGCTTCGAAACTCCGTCGAGTCGGCAGAGGATCATCAGCTGCAAGCCTGGCACGATTTGAAGGCTTTTGATATTGATGCAGCTGATATTGTCGTCGGAATTGCCGCCTCGGGCACTACGCCTTATGTTATCGAAGGATTGAAAAAATGCAGAAGTGAGGGTATCGCAACCGCTTGCGTTACCTGTAATCCCCAGTCTTTGTTAGCTGAGGTTTCAGACTTTCCCGTTGAAATAATTACCGGCCCTGAGTTTGTTACCGGTTCAACCAGAATGAAGGCTGGTACCGCGCAAAAACTTGCGCTCAATATGATTAGTACTTCTGTGATGATTCAGATGGGGCGCGTTTTAGATAATATCATGGTTGATATGCAGTTGAGTAATCATAAATTAATCGATAGAGGCATAAAGATGATTATGAAGCAATTAAATGTGTCTTACAGTGAAGCAAATAATCTGTTGCAGAAACATGGGAATGTGCGCAATGTGCTGAATAATCATGCTCAAAATTTGAGCGTTAATTCCTGAATATATGTCTCCTTTAAATATCCTACTGGTAGAAAGTGGTGCGACAAAAGCAAATTGGGCACTTCTCTCCAATAATGAATGTGTTTTTAAAGAAAAATCACCCGGCTTAAATCCTTATTTTCTTACCGATCAGGAAATGACTGATCAGTTTATTAGTGTAAGGAAAAAACTACCCAAAGAAATTCATCACATCTATTTTTATAGCACAGGTTGTGGTGCAGAGGATCAGAAAAAACGTGTGGCCAACCTCCTCGATAGTGTTTTTGAACCCGACCATAGTGCTTACGTAGATACCGATATTATTGCTGCAGCTCGTTCAATAGGTCCGCATAATATTGGCCTGGTTGGTATTCTTGGTACCGGATCTAATGCCTGTCTTATAAAAAATGGACAGATTGACTCCTCGGCAGGTGGCTTCGGATTTATCTTAGGCGACGAGGGGAGTGGGGCTGCTTTGGGTTTATTGCTTCTCACTGGTTGGCTAAAAAATGAATTGCCTTTGGATATTCAGTTGCTTGTAAATAACGACTTACACCTTGATAAAGCGGACATTTTTCAGGCGGTCTATAAAAATCCTTTCCCCAGCAGATATCTGGCCAGTTTAGCTCCTTTTTTCTTTAAACATAAAGATTTACCGTGGGTAAAAGATAGGGTGAAAGAACAATTTGATTGGTTTGTGAAAAGATATTTTTTAACGCTGATAAATGAAAATCAATCTGTTAAAGTATATTTAATTGGTTCCGTTGCCTATTTTTTTAGCGCAATTATGAAAGATGTCCTTAAGGATCATCATCTTGAATTAGGCGATATTGTTAAAGATCCAATGGAAGGTTTAATAGCTTTTCATACCCATCATTAGGGTTAGGAATATTTGTCGGTTTGATTATTGCATTTTATTGAATAAAAAAACAAAATAAATGGCATTATATTGCAAAAAATAGGGCAATTTTAGGTATTTTACGATTTATATTTCTTATAATTGCATTATCTTAGATTTTTTAATTTGACTTTTATCTTTATTTTTGACCATAATGCATAATATTTTTCTTAAACACATAAGCATATTCTGCTAACTAACCACCCTTCTAAAATGTTATTACCAGGCAATCTATTCCCAAAAAAAGAGTAGATTGCTTTTTTATTTATTGGAGCCATGTTAAAAAAAGAAAGACTTTCATTGATTTTGAGGGAAGTGAATATTCACAATAAAGTTATCCTCTCTGATTTGAGTCAGAAATTGGGTGTTTCCGATGATACTATTCGGAGAGATCTTCAGGAACTTGCCGATGATGATAAGTTAATCAAAGTAAGAGGAGGGGCTTTGAGTAAGTCCTATCAGGCTTATTCCTATAAGGAGAACGATATTTATGCTTATCAGGAAAAAACGATTATCGCCAGAAAGGCCATTAGTATGCTCAAAGATGATATGTTGGTGCTTATGTCAGGTGGGTCAACAAATTTAGAAATTGCCAGAATCCTTCCTCCCGAGTTGCGCGTAACTTTCGTCACCGTTAGCCTGTCAACCGCTATGCAATTAATGGAACATCCTAATAGTGAAACTTTATTTATTGGGGGAAATCTCTCGAAAAGTGCAAAAATTGCCGTTGGAGGTGAAGTCATTCAGCATTTAGGTGAAATTCGACCAGATATTTGCTTTTTGGGTGTGAATGGCATTGATGCAAAAGAGGGGCTTACGGAGCTTGAAATGGAGATTGTTACCGTTAAAAGGGCCATGATAAAAGCGTCAAGAAAGGTTTACGCCTTAGCAATTGCTGAAAAATTAAATTCTGTAAGGAAAATGAGGGTTTGTAATCTTTCAGAAATTGATGGTATTATCACTGAACTTAATCCGGATAATCCTATGCTCGCGCCCTATCAAAATCTAAAAATTCAAATTATTTAACTAAAGTTTCGAGGCAAATTATAATACCATATTTTTCAAGTGTTTATCTCATTTTTTATCCGTTTGAACTAAGATACTTCCCAACTAACATTAAACTCAAGAAAATAATTTCCATGTTGAGTTATATGACTCAAAGATGCTTTTTAGAGATTTTTATGCAATGTTTGAAAAGAATCAATATTCACCTACTTCATAGTTATATTTAATAACTATGTTCTGTTTCATTTTTACTGATTTGGGAATTTTATTTTAACTCACTCAAAATTTACAAGTTATGTTCAAAAATGCAACTTTTTTATCATTTTATTTAGTTGATTATCAGTTTTTTATCCACGCCGAAATTTTAATTATTTAATGATTTAATTCGGGTCAACGTCAATGACAAATCTAACAGAAGAAAATAATTTATTATTTTTAAGCAATTGTTGTGCACCCAATAGCATATCTTTTGCCTCTTGTAATTTACTATTCCCATTGTCTAGCTTTAATAAAAAATCGATGAGATAGTTATTTCTTACCCTGCCAATGTAGGGAACGGCAGGACCTTTCAATCGGTTGCCAAAGATAGGAAATAAATAGTCTTTCAATGAGTTAGCTGCCTGGTTAACGGTATCAGGATCAACATGTTTCAGGGAAATACGGATTAGCCTTTTAAACGGCGGATATTTAAATTGCTCTCTTTCACTCAGTTCCCTTTCGTAGTATCTTTCTGTTTCATTTTCCAGAATATCGATGAGAACAGGACTGGAAATATTCATGGACTGAATGTAAACCTGACCTTGGCGCGCTCTTCTTCCCGCCCTTCCACTTACCTGAGTTATTAATTGAAAAGCTCTTTCCCCTGCTCTGAAATCAGGATATTGCATTAATTGGTCAGCACTCAAAATACCAACCATACCTACGTTTGCAAAATCTAATCCTTTTGTAACCATCTGTGTGCCAATCAAAATATCCAATTCTCCTTCCTCAAATTCCTGAATTAAACGGTTATGTGCAAATTTAGATTTTACGGTATCCATGTCCATACGCGCTATTCTGGCCTCTGGTAAAATTACTTGTAACTCGGCTTCAATTTTTTCGGTGCCGAATCCTTGAAGAAGTATTTCCTTACTTCCGCAGGCGGGACATTGGGTTGGAGCAGGGGTATAATATCCGCAATAGTGACATTTTAATCCTTGTCTCGATTTATGATAGGTTAAACTGACATCGCAATGGATACATTCTGAGTGCCAGCCACAGGTGGTACAGCGCAGGGTAGGGGCAAAGCCTCTCCGATTTTGGAATAAAATGATTTGCTCCTTATTGGTTAGCCGCTCTCGCATCGCCTCAAGGATTGTTTCCGAAAACTCCTGAATCATTCTTTTATTTTTCTTTTCCTCCACCAGATTTATCATCGTTACCTTTGGAAGAATAGTGCCACCATAACGCTCGTCGAGTTTTACCCAACCATATTTTCCGGTTTTACTATGATAATAGGATTCCAAAGAAGGCGTTGCCGTCCCTAAAATTACAGGAGATTTCCAGATATGGGCTAAATAAATGGCGGCATCGCGACCCTGATATCTCGGATTTGGCTCATTTTGTTTGTATGATGGATCATGTTCCTCGTCCACAATGATTAATTTCAGATTGGAAAATGGCAGAAATAAAGAAGATCTGGCGCCAACCAATAATGGTTTTCCATCTTTCACCTGCTGCCAGCTTTCAACCCGCTGCTTGTCTGTTAATCTGGAATGGTAAACCAGTACTTTGTCGTGAAAAACACCTTGTAATCTGCTGGTAACCTGGTTTGACAGGGCAATTTCCGGCAGAAGGTATAAAACCTGTCCACCCTGACTAATTACCTCATGCATAAATTTCATATAAATCTGCGTCTTCCCACTTCCTGTAATACCTTGCAATAAAACCACCTTATTTTCCTGGTGAAAATCCTGAATAGCTTGATAGGCTATCGCTTGCTTAGGGGTTAATTTTATTTCATTTTCAATCCCTTCCTTCCATAAGGGCATATTGAAAAGAATTTCATCGACTTGTAAAATATTTTTTTTGACCAATGCAGAAAGAACCGAGCCATCCATCCCTGACCTTTTCAACAACTCTTTTCGGGTAACCTGGCTTTTTTCATTTTTCAATTGGAAGTAGGTCAAAAGTAGTTGTTCCTGCTTGGGAGATTTACTTATTTTAGTGAAAAGGGGGCCAATTAACTCCTGTTTTGATAAATAGGGCTCCTGGAGGTTTACAAAAAAAACGGTAGGTGGTTTATAGGGGTCTTTGAGATCTTCCTTAATTTCAATAAACCCTTTTTCAATTAGATTTTTGATGACTGGAT
>CAMDWC010000185.1 GCA_945878825.1 Haliscomenobacter hydrossis DSM 1100 | reverse complement strand
CCGTATTACCCCTACAGAATATAAGTTGTCACCTCATTGGAGACCGTCTTTCACCTTGCCTGAAAATGGTCCGAAGGGTTTAGAAGAAACCGTATATTATACTGATTTTCAAGGAGCCAGGATTATTTCCTTAAATACCACAGCCTTTTTAGCACATACGAAAGATAGTGCTGCTCAAATGGAGTGGTTGGATAAGGTACTTGCTAATAATCCTAATAAATGGACTTTTGTTACTATGCATCATCCCGTTTATTCGCCAGCTGCCGGCAGAGATAATCCCGAACTTAAAAGTAGCTTAAAACCTCTTTTTGATAAATACAATGTTGACCTGGTTCTTCAAGGACATGATCATACCTACGCCCGTGGCGGTAATAATCTGCCGGAAGGAAGTATGGTTATGGATTCTACAGGTCCCGTTTATGTTGTTTCAGTAAGTGGTCCAAAAATGTATATTTCAAGTATGCTTTCCTGGATTGACAGGGCGGCAAATGAAACCCAGCTTTACCAAACCGTGCATGTTAACGGCGATTCTTTAACTTACGCTGCTTATACGACCTTAGGCGATTTATACGATAAATTTAAGATTGTTAAAAAAGCAGGAAAAAGTAAGCAATTTATTGACGAAGAACCCTTTGGATATCAAGAACAAATAAACCTTTCCCCGGCGCGTCTTGATAAAATGAAGGAAGAGGAAAGAACGCTTTGGACAAGCCGTTTCAGCGAATATAAAGCCAGAAAAAAGGTAAAAGAAGATAATTATCGCAAGAGCCAGCTTGCCAAAAAACCGGCAAAAAAGAAATAACCTTATTAACGCATGAGGCTGTCTAAAAAGATAGCCTCTTTTTTTTGCTAATTTATACCTCGGGCTGATAGGCCTTTTATAATGGCAAAGAATAAATAATGGATGATATTCTGAGATTCTACCCGATGGATCACGGATTTTAAGGATTACAGGATTTCACGGATTATAGCGTACGTCTTCGGTTTAAACATAATGTTTATTCGACAATGTAAAAAGTTATCGTAGAGACGCGATGCTTCGCGGCTTCTCGCCGATAGATTTTGATTTAATATTTACCTCTAACACTCGGTTCTGAATCACGGATTTTAAGGATTACAGGATTTCACGGATTATAGCGTACGTCTTCGGTTTAAATGGTTATTCGACGATGTATCGAATTTTTCATCATAGGCATAAAAAATATATTCATTTAATTTTCTTTTAAACGCTTCATTATTTTATCTATCTCAACCATTGGAAGGCGATTATTTACTAATTTGATTTGCTCCAACAATGCAATCATTCTTTGTTTTCCAATTAGTTTTTCCTTTTCTAATGCCAATAAAACCCAGACACTACCATGGACCTCAATGCCATTATCGTTAGCTTCCTTTCGCAGTTTAGTATCACAAGTAAGCAAAGGACAATTAAGTTGAATTGCTTTTCACAGCATCGTTTTGTCAGGTATAGATTTTAAATTGCGTTTTGTTTTAAAGTTTATTACCTGCTCCTCTTCTTCCTGTGATAAATCCAAAACAATTAGTTTTCCTGTTTGTCTGAACTCTTCAAATTCTTTAATTTGTTCCTGGTTTACTATCTCATCATATACAAATACGGTAATATAAATTTCAATATCGAGGGCAAAAAATTCAGATAAAACCTTAATATGAAAAAGATCAAAAAGTACACTTACATCTGTTATAACTAACTTCATACCATTAGCTGCATTCGTTCCCGAAGTTTCCAGGAATTAATGCCAGCGAAAAAAGCAGCTTCGTTTATGGTCAAAACTTCTTTGGCCAATCCTAAATAAACAAGTCGCTCCATTCTGGTAGGTTTTTCTTTACTTCTGAATCTTCCTGGTTCAGCATTTGGCAGATGGTAACCTCTTTTCCTAAAACCAATATTAAATTTTTTCAAAACATGGTCATTTAAAATCCCCAAACGGTGAGCGTGGTAAAAAATAGCAGAAAATGAAATTCCCCACCTTTCCTTAATTATAATCAGCTCTTTTTCATAAAAATGAAAACGTTCCTTATGTAACTCTTTGCGAGCCATATCCTCTGGGTACAAAACAGCACAGGCAAAGACATGGCAAAGAGCTTCTTCGACTTTATGGCTAATGTCATCTGGAAATTTTAAAGCATGGTGCGCTAACTCGTGTAAAGCAGTAAAGCGTTTTCTGACTAAATCCTCTTTTTCGATATCCTTCGATTTTTTCAATACAATTACCTTATAGTCCAAAATAACTGCTTTCATTCCGTCAAACCCTTCAGGAGCATCAATATCAATTACTTTATATCCCTTGTCCTCCAGCATTTCCACAACATCTGGAATCGGATCATATCCCAAATTCCATTTATTACGCAATTGATTAGCTGCGTCTTCAGCATCTTTGGGTGATTTAATTATCCTATCAAAAACGAAATAATCATTTTTTTCATTGAGGTGTAAAATTTCCTCTAACTCAAGATATCGTTCAAAATTATCCTTAACCTTTTCACGAATAGAAAGATCATCTAACTTAGATAGTTTAGTAGAATTCTTTCTAAATTCTACATCCTCAAGTCCCACTTTAACAGCAGGAATAGCATAGAAATAATTTACCGGCACATTCAATGCAACAGAAATAGCCATAATTCCCTTGCTATTTGGTTTCATTTTGCCTTGTTCATATTTATTCAACGCTTGTTTTGAGACTTCATTTTCTAGTCTGTCAGCAAGACCTTGTAACGACAAGCCAGCCATCTTACGAGCTGAAACAAGTCTATTTGCCAAGACATTTTCCATAATTATTCGTTCAGTAGATTTCAATTTAGTTGACAAATATACAATTATTATAATTTTTGTCAACTAAATTTCTTCTACCTACACTTGTCAAGGATCCCCCAAAAAAAACCTAAATATCCGACTTATCATGCAAAACTGTGTAGATAAAACTACCCGGGCATAGTAGGTCTTACTTCTATTTTACTTGGAAGTGTCCGGTGAGGCATCAAAAGTAAATCGACGACCATTTGACCCATATCCTCCGGTTGTATTTTCCAGTGATCAGCATCATTGGGCGTATGGTCGTTAAAATAGGTGCTGACGGATCCCGGCATAATCGTTGTCGTTTTTATACCATGTTTTCTCACATCGAGCATGACGGCCTGAGTGAAACCCACCAATCCAAACTTACTGGCATTATAGGCGGCACCTGCGGCAAAAAAATTGGTGCCAGCAAGACTTGCTATGGTGATTAAATATCCCTTACTTGCTTTTAAAGGATCTAAAGAAGCCTTAACGGTATTGAAAACACCTGTTAAATTAATATCGATTGTTTCGTGCCATTGTTCTGGCGTCAAAAGGCTGATATCGGCAAAATGTCCGACGCCTGCATTGGCAATCACCACATCCAATTGCTTCCATTTATCCATTATCTGTTGAACAGCCGTTTGTTGATCGGACAAAGAACGAACGTCACAAACAATACCCAGGGCGGCGTTATCTCTTATAGTATTCAATTTCTTTTCAGCCGCCTGCACGTCTGCTTCATTTCTACCGGTGATACAAACGAACATTCCAGCTTCAACCATTGCTTCTGCAACACCTAAACCAATGCCCTTATTTCCACCGGTAATAAAAGCAACTTTCCCATTTAATTTTTCCATATTCATCTTTTTATATCCTTATTTTAAGGCAAAACTACTTGCCCATTCAATCCAAGGCGTAGCCAATAAAAATATGGTAAGATTTGCCAGAGTGACAATAGCACCCTGTTGATAAACCTCTTTAGGGGTTATATAACCACTTCCTACAAAAAATACATTACAAGAAGAACCCTGAGGAGCCAAAGCGGCAAAATAATTAGTAGCAAAAGAAAGGCTGAAAGCCATTAAGGCTACTGGCACACCCGCTGCAAAAGCAACCTCGAGAAACACACCATATAATGCAATCATGTGAGCCGTCTGACTTACGAACAAATAATGAATAAGTACGTAAAGGACTGTCAATAACACGTACACTTGAAAAGTGGATAAGGTTGTAATTTGTCCCGATATTTTTTGTCCAATAATACCCATAAAACCCATGGCGTTTAAGGAACTACTCATCATGTATAATATAGCAAACCAAATAAATGTCTCCAATGCTTCTCCCCCTTCTTTTCTTAAAATGGTTAGGGGGAACACATTTGAAATGATAAGGACTGCCAACCCTGCCAAACAGACAATGGCCAGATTTAAGCCAAGGGGCGTAGCTAATACCCATCCGAGAACCATAAATATAAAGGTAACGGCCGTTATCCATTCTTTTTTACCCATTGGACCCATTTCCTTTAACATGGCAGCGGCGGCAACCGGAGCCTCTGGCGTTAATTTAGTTTCTGGTGGAAATGTTTTGTAAAGTAACCAGGGTAAAAAAACCAAAGCGACCAAGCAGGGTAATGAACTGACTAACAACCAATTTGAAAAGTCCATTACCACATTATATTTTGCAGCCAAGCCTGCACCAACAGGATTTGCGGCCATGGCTGTAAACCAAAGGGCAGATGAAATAGTCAAGCTGGTAATGGAAACCATCATCAGATAAGCCCCTGTTTTTTTGCGGGTTCCCTTTTCAACATTTGACCCCGTGTCCATGGCCAGAGATAAAACGATAGGGTACAAAACGCCCGATCTCGCTGTATTACTTGGTATAGCAGGGCCGATTAACACATCCGTCATCGTTATACAATAACCCAATTTTAAGGTGGAATGACCAAATTGCCTGATAAAAACCAAGGCAATCCTTTTGCCTAGTCCCGAATGTATGATTGCTTTTGCAACTAAAAAAGAAGATAGAATTAAAATCATGAAACTTTCCGAAAAGCCTGAAAATGCTTTCTCCGGAGAAAGTATTCCTGAGCTGACCGCAATAACCATTGCTATGATAGAGGCCAAAAAAATTGATAACACTTGCGTAAGCACAGCGAATATGGCGCATAAAAACAGCAGAAAAAGCCGCCAGGAAGGTTGCGAAAATTCCCAGGGTGGGGTTAAAAACCATGCCCAGAGTCCAAAAATAAGAATGCCCGCCGAGAGCAAAATTTTAGTAATGTTTGCTACTTTCATATTTTTTAGCTATTTATATGATTCTATAGGATATAAATTTCTAAAAATAGTGCTTTTATAGTAACTTGTATATGCTTTCACCTTTTAGAAATAAAAGAAAATATGCTTATGAAAAATAGAATACTCTTATTTGCTCTCACTTTGTTATGGAATGTATTAGTTGCTCAAACCAATCCAGTAGATTCAACCGTTACTGTTAAGATTGAAAAATTCAATGGAACAACCTACTTGGGAAAAATTATTTCCGATGATGGCAGAGAGTTATTATTAGAAACATCTGATATCGGTAAAATATACATTCCAAAAAATGAGATTAAAACGATGTCCAGCGAAAAAATCAATGAACTAAATATCCTTGGTAAACCGGCGGAATATTTTGCCTTTAACACCCGCTATGCCTTTACCAATAATGCGTTGCCTATAAAGAAAGGTGACCATTATGCATCTATTTCCTGGTATGGCCCCGAAGTACATTTTGCCGTTTCTAAAGGATTATCGGTAGGTGTCATGTCCACCTGGCTTGCCGTTCCGATCGTACTTGCCATTAAATATACCCTTCCATCAAAACACGAAAAATTACATTTTTCTATCGGATCCTTGTTGGGAAGTAGCAGCTACGCCAATAATTTTAAAGGTTTTGGCGGACTACAATGGGGGACCGTAACGTATGGAAATACGATAAATAATCTATCCTTTTCTTTGGGCTATGGCTATATAAATTTAGGTGACACGAGCAGTGTCGCTGTTCCGGGAACTTATGTGTCGCCCAACTTCCCTGCCTACAACAATGAAGAAAGCCCCCGTCGGGCTTCACCTATCTTTTCTTTTGCCGGGATTGTAAAGGTCAGTAAAAAGGCATCTTTATTTTTCGATTCCATGATTTCCATTAGTAAACAGGAAAAAACCTTTACCGCTTACGAGGGAGGTTTTGACCCCCAAACCGGGAAAGAAAGCCCGTTTATTACTAAAGTAATGAAAGAAAATTTATGGACTTCTGCCTTTATATTGATGCCTGGAATGCGTTTTCAAACAAAAGAAACCCAATCGTTTCAAGTTTCTTTAGCGGGAATAAGTGTATTGGATAAAAATGAATCATCGTCTTTTCCATTTCCACTAATACACTGGTATTTTAAATTTTAGAAAAAAAAATGCCGGCTCTACCCCCCAGTGGAACCGGCAAAAAAAATCCATTCAGGTTTATTCTTAAAGTT
>CAMDWC010000184.1 GCA_945878825.1 Haliscomenobacter hydrossis DSM 1100 | reverse complement strand
GGAAATCCCGGGGCAATAATCAACGCGGACCAATCTCCCCCTGCTCGAGAAATCCATTGAATGCGAAGACTATGTTTCCCCTGATAAGCGGGAATAGAAAGTTCTACTGGAATTTTATCATTTGTCGAACCTGCTTGTTCGATGTAACTATTTCCGGACTTAAAGGCTAATCCAGAGTCATAAAAACTACCTTGATTGCTTTCTCTAAAAAAATAGACTTCCTGTTGGGCCAATAGAGGTGCCCACCCAATTATTATAAGAGCTAAACAATACGCCAATCTACCAAAAAGTAGTTTTACCATTCGAAATTTTGTTTGGCAAATACAACCCGCACTTGCTTCTTGAAATGTATTTTAATCATTTCAACGTACAAGATGCAACTTTTGGAGATAAGAAGTATGAAAAACCACTACACTACTACTACGCCATTCAAAAAAAAATAATAAAATAGATAAAAGTAGTGAAGTCAGATTCTGGGTATTTAGAACTTAATGAAATCAATAGTCTATCATAAAATTGGTGAGATTATCATCTTCTTCTAAATTCATTTTTTTACGAAGTCTGTAGCGCTTATTTTCTACACCACGTATAGAAATATTCAATAAAGGAGCGATCTCTTTGGAAGATAGATTCATTTTAAGATAAGCCGCTAATTTCAGGTCTCCAGGGGTCAGATCAGGAAATTGATGTTTCAGTTTTTTAAAGAAAATTTCATGGACCTCGTTAAAATTACTTTCAAAAATTTGCCAATCCTTTTCATTTTCCAGTTGATTATCGAGAATGTTTATTAACTTTTTATAGTGACCATCGAATAATTTAGAAGAGGATTCAGATTTCATTATATCGAGTTCTTCCTTAACACTAAGCAATGATTCATTTTTATGAATCAGGGTAAAAGTAGCATTGGCCAACTCCCTGCTTTTATTTAGGTTATCGGCCTCTAATTGTTCATTTTTTGCTTTAACAACCTGCTGCTCCAGTTCAAATTCCTTTTTCTTAATTTGTTTTTGGTGTCTTATTTCAATGCTTTTCAGGTAAGATTTGAAGAGAAAAAAGAGAAGGGAAAGCGAAAGAAAAATCATTCCCACTTTAAAGAAGACGGTTTGGTACCATTGTGGTAAAACAAAAATGGGTACTCTCAGTATTTTTGGAGAAACATTAGATTGAATTTCAAGTATATAATCGCCTGGTGACAAATTATTCCAGTTAAGAGACTTCATTACTTGCCAGGATGACCAGTTGTCTTGCCATCCAATCAATCGGAATCTAAATAAAACACCACTTTCAAAGGAAGGAAATCCAAATTTAACACTCAGATTATATCCTGAGGGGGGAATTTCTACCCCATCCGTTTTGCCCTTACTCACCCAATTCAAAACAACCAGCTTACCATCTTTTGATTGAGCCTTGAGATCACTGAGGAGGGGAGAAATAAGTTTATTTTTTAGAAAAGTATTTTCAAATTTATATTTAGGAATCAGCGCGTAACCATCTTCCAAACCAACAAAAAATTCCTCTTTATTCAAATTTACAATATGTTCATTTTCTGGAATCATAGAAATAGGATGAATAGCTTTTAGTTGATTGTCTTTCCAATATTTTAGATGATTATTTTTATAGGTAAAATAAGCATTTTGGACATCCATCCAGATATCCCCATTTTCGGGTGAGGAGTGCTTCCATGGTAAAAAATTTTGCGAACTTTCATCAAAGTAATGATTCCCCACTTTTGAATGTACGATTAAGGTGTCCTTAAATAATCGGATATCAATTCTTGTTTGATCTGGAAGACCCTCTTTTTTCCCAATTTTAACTTTGGAAATTACTGAACTACTTTTCCAGTCAATTTTAAGTTTATACAGGCCATCATTGGCATGCAAAGCCCAAAAATAATGGTTACCTGCAGGTAATATTTTCCTGATAGGTTCATTTAGACCATCTAATCTTTTTTTAAAAATCCACTCCTTATTTTCAAAACTGAATAAGACAAGACCCGTATAAGTAGATTGAAGTAGTTCATTTTCTCTTCCCGGAATTTCAGAAAAAAACCATCCCCCAGTAATATTAGAAATTAGTTTTGGCCGTCCTTTTTCTAACAGAAATGTACCGTTATTATGACCACAGAGTAATTTATTATGTTGTTTTAGCAATTGCCAAACCTGACCCTGGGTGCCTTCAATAAGTTTAAATGGCGTTTCTTCCCATTTATTTTTAAAAAACACCCCTTGATTAGTACCAACATAGAATAGATTATCGTCAATGATTGCCGTATAAACCGTCCCCAGAACACCTTTTGTATCTCTGAAATATGAAATTGGAGAAGCCCTGTGTATAAAATCAATCCCTTTGTCCAGGCCTACCCAGAGATTATGAGATTGATCTTCAAATAAAGAGAGAACCGTATTATTTTGCAGACCATTTTCTTTATTCAGGTGAAGTTTTAATTTTCCATTAAAATCAATAATGAATAAGCCATCCAGGACAGTACCTAAAGCCAGACCACCGTCGGTAAGTCTAATGGCCTTATTGAGTTGTTTTTGTTTTAAAACGGCATTTAACTTATTTTCCCAAGGTTTAAAATTTTCTCCATCGTACCTATAAATACCTGACTGCTGTGTGCCAATCAACCAATCTTTTTTATCCTGAATGATAAAAGAGATAGTTTCATTTTGGAGCATTTCACTTTGATCAATCCAGCTAAAAGAATTATCCACTGGATTTAGTATAAAAAGTCCTTTGCCGATAACGGGAACGATAATTTTATTAGCAACCTTTTGTAAAAACATAATATTACCAGGTGGTATTATTTTCTCCACTTTGTAATTCTTCCATTTATAAATAATGGAAAAGGATTGAAAATAGATGGCGTCATCAAAGGGTAAAATATGCCAGAATTCTTCTTTTGGATTTAAGGAATCTAAATTATTTTCTGCTAAATCTTTATAATAAAAATGACCGAATTTATCTTTTTCCCAAAGACCGAATGTTCCATAACTACCTGAAAAAAGCTGATTTTCCTTGGTGACAGAAAGCGACCGGATAATCTGTCCTTTCGGCAATTCAAATTTTTTCCAGTTTTGGCCATCTGAAACTAATAATCCAGCAGAATTAGCTGAAAATAAAAATCCTTCTGAGGCTTGACCCAGGCTCCAGTTTTGATTTAAACCCTGATAATCATTTCTCGAAAAATGAGATATAAAGGGCGTTTCCTGAGCATAAAGCGCAAAAGAAAAAAGGATTAACCATCCTGATAATATTAATTTTATACCGGATATCATATTAATCTCCTTAGTCATGGATTAAATAATAGAAAAGAATGCAAATGCTAATATTATATTTGCTAATTCATAAGTTACAATAATACAAAATTAAGCAAGGAATGAAAAATATGATTTTTCTATTGTTTCCCCTAATCTTTTGTGGAATCAATAAATTAAACGCACAGGAATCGCTGCGTGCCTTCCAGAAAAGAGAATTCCTGGATGATTCAGGTAACAGAATGCCCTATCGTATTTTATTGCCTATGGATTATGATTGCAGTAAAAAATATCCTTTGCTTATATTTTTGCATGGTTCAGGAGAACGCGGTAATGACAATGAAGCGCAATTAAAGCATGGATCCACGCTCTTTTTGCAAGAAGAAATAAGGAAAAATTTCCAGGCTATTGTGGTATTTCCACAATGTCCATCGGGTGAGAGCTGGTCTAACATGGAATCAGATTCTACTGGAAAATGGGATTTTCCATTTACGCAGATTCCAAATAAGCAAATGAATTTACTCAGTGGTTTATTGGGTGACCTGAAAGTTAATAACTGCGTTGACGAGCAGAAAATTTATTTAGGTGGATTATCCATGGGTGCTTTTGGAATATTAGAGTGGCTGGCGAGAGAACCTGAAAAGTTTGCCGCTGCTTTCCCAATTTGCGGCGGTGGAAACACCTTGTTAACCTCTATTTATGGTTCTAAAATTCCTACCTGGTTTTTTCACGGAGACGCAGATAATGTAGTTCCGGTAAGTTATTCCAGAGATCTGGTTAATAAAATAAAGTCCGAAAAGGGAAATGTCAGATATACAGAATATCCTGGTGTAGGGCATGATTCCTGGAATAATGCCTTTAAAGAAGCAGAATTATTATCCTGGTTGTTGAAAAATAAAAAGTATGACTCCGCTAATATTCCCCTTAACTCTACTTTTTTACCTCAGAAAATGCAAACGCAGACCTACTTTACTGACGGTAAGGATAAATTAGACCTGGACCTTTATTTACCTGAAATTCAAGATCCTACCAAAAAATTACCTGTTGTATTGTATGTTCATGGGGGTGGATTTTCCGGTGGAAGCAGAATAGATCCGCTTATTTCTAAAATGGCGGTCGAAATGAATACAGCAGGATATGCTTTTGTGTCAATGTCTTATCGTTTGCTTATGAAGGGAAAATCGTTTGGATGTGACCAACCTGCTCATCAAAAAATCATGGTTTTTCAACAATCCATGATAGATGTCAGAAGAGCCACTGCCTATTTGATGACCCAACAAAATGAATTTAATCTGGATATGTCCAAGGTAATTCTGGCAGGAAGTTCTGCAGGAGCGGAAGCCGTTTTACATACAGCTTACTGGCCTGCAGCTAATTTGCCTGCAGAAGCCCTTGTTTTGCCCGTTGATTTTAAATATGCGGGAATCATTAGTATGGCAGGCGCATTGATTGACCCAACGATGATTACGGCTGAAAATGCCCTACCCTCTTTATTTTTCCATGGCACTTGCGATGCTTTAGTACCTTTTGATATCAGATCGCACCGTTTATGTAGCCCCGGACAAAGTGGCTATTTACTTTTACATGGCGCAGGTGAACTAAAAACCAGACATACCCAGCTTAATAAATCTATCTACCTGGTTTCATACCTGAATGGAGGGCACGAATATGCTTCATTGCCAATGGCAGAAGAACGGGAAAGAATGCTCGATTTCATAAAGAATGATGTTTTGGGAAAGGAAAAAAGGCAGGTTTACGTTCAATTAGCCCTGGATAAGCCTTGTAACTATCAATCTAATCATACTGATTTTATTAAACCTTAATCTAATATTATGCAATCAGGAACTGAAATGCCTTTTTTTATAAAACCATCAGTCACCCTTTCGGCTGAAGATAAAGTATTGGCTTATAAACAATTATCAGAAGCTGTAAAGCTGCAATTAGCCGATGAGGAGGATGACATTTTGAAGATGGCTACCTTCAATGCTTTGGCCAAAACATATATGCCCTATTTTTACTGGGTAGGTTTTTATAGGGTAAATAATGGAAAGTTAAGTGTCGGGCCATATCAGGGAACGACAGGTTGTTTGCATATTGAATTTTCAAAAGGGGTTTGTGGAAAAGTAGCCAGAGAGAGGAAAACCTGTTTGGTCATTGATACCCATGAATTGGTTGAAGGAACTGAACACATTACCTGCGATGCCCATTCCAGATCTGAAATTGTTGTCCCCGTGTTTAATAATACGGGAGAATTATTAGCTGTTTTAGATGTGGATAGTACCGAAAAAGGTGCTTTTGATGCTACCGATACTACCTTTTTAGAGGCTATCATGAGGCGGTTATTTGGGTCGTTACCTTTCACTTGAGAGTTACGAAGATAGCGGGGCTATGCCCCTGTTAGTTTATCCATGCACGCACTTCTGGTTGGAAATTATATGCGTGGTAGCCAGGTTTTTGAATCAGGATTTATGGGATTAACTATAACGTCTCCGGTTTGGCTGGGAAGGGTATTATTAAACGGAGCTTTCATTTCCAGGCTTTTCGCCGATGCGTAACGCATCGGCGAAAAACGTTGCAAAAAGTAATTCTCTAAGAATAACCATTGGGGTTAAACCGAAGACGTAGGCCATCCTCTGTGAAATCCAGTAATCCTTAAAATCCGTGATTCAAGAAAGGGGATTTGACATAGGATGGTTTTGAGTGGTTTTTTCACAATCATTTTCTACCAACTTTTAAAGTTTGAGTCCTGACGTTTATAAGACGATGCATGCATCGCCTCTACGGGAATATGGAATAGGTATTCTGCTAATCCCATATTTATTTGTTTTTGAAGTTTTGAAAACTAACAAAGACCCATTGGGGGGAATTCCCCCCAAACCCCCCTTTCTGCCGCCCGCATTTGCCCACCCATAAATAGTCAAATAGACAAATAGTCAATCCCTGAGGCAACGCACAGAGGCGCCAACTGACTTAAAGTAGCCGTCCCTGTACACATTGCCATCGTTGTCGTACAGGCTGCGGCCCCAGGCGAAGCTGCTGTCGCCCTCAGTCG
>CAMDWC010000183.1 GCA_945878825.1 Haliscomenobacter hydrossis DSM 1100 | reverse complement strand
AGCTCCCATTGAGCCTTAAAAGCATTGTCGTAAAATTCCTGTTCAGGCATTTTATTCCAACCATCATAAAAAGCGATGGGATTAGGAATATCCGGATTCCAAACGGGTTTAGGCGTATTTCCGTAAGGTTGTGTCCAACAATCTCTAAGTCCGGCAACAGCAGAGCCCTTCGTTCCATCTACCTGAATCATTAACAAATCATCTCGTCTAACCCGGGTAACCCAGGAAGAATTAAACTGAGCAACAATACCTCCTGCTAAGGTCATTATAGCATAAGCGGCATCATCAGCGGTACATTTATAAGTGTTCCCTTTTTCATCGACACGTTCAGTGATATGGGTAGCCCCTATACAAAACACTCCTTCTACATTTCCAAATAAATTATCCAATACATAACGCCAATGACAAAGCATATCGACAATAATACCTCCATCATCTTCTTTGCGATAATTCCAGCTTGGACGTTGTGCTGGTATGGTGTCACCTTCAAATACCCAATAGCCAAAATCACCTTTTACAGATAAAATTTCACCAAAAAAGCCCTGTTCAATGAGTCGGTTTAATTTTCTTAAGCCAGGCAACCAAAGTTTATCCTGAACAACACCATGTTTCACTCCTGCCTTTTCACAGGCGGCATAAAGTTTCAATGCCGTTTCAACATCGGTTGCCACTGGTTTTTCGCAATAAATATGTTTCCCTTTAGCGATAGCCGCCAGAACATCAGCTGCTCTTCTGCCTGTTGTTTGCGCATCGAAATAAATGCTATAGCTGGGATCATCCAACACGGAGGCCAAATCGGTTGTATATTTTTTTACACCAGAAATAGCAGATAACTTAGCTAATTTAGCGGCATCCCTTCCCACTAAAATAGGGTCAGGCATAATGACCTCTCCATTTCCCAAATCGACGCCACCTTGTTTTATTATTTCAACAATGGATCGCATTAAATGCTGATTGGTGCCCATTCTACCTGTCACCCCGTTCATAATAATCCCCAGACGATGTTCCTTCATATTAACTATGTTTTAAATAGGCTAATTTTATTTTATCCAGATATTCATTTTGATCCATAGCCCAATATTTATCTGAAAAAATTTCTACTTCATTAAATCCTGAAAAACCGGCTTCTTCTACCCATGATCTAATTTTCTTTATGGGAATGCATCCATCACCCATCAGTCCTCTATCAGTTAAAAAATCAAGGGTTGGAACGTTCCAGTCACATATATGAAAGGCAAAAAGGCTATTATTCTGTCCACAACGTCGAATTTCAACCTCCAGGTTTGGATCCCACCAAACATGATACACATCGATAGCCACTCCGACGTATGGCGAGTTTATGGCCTCCACCATATCATTAGCCTGAGCCAGGGTATTGACAGCTGATTTATCACCGGCATACATTGGATGCAAAGGTTCAATGGCCAGTTTGACACCATTTTCAATGGCCAAGGGTAATAATTTTTCAATCCCTTCCTGAATTTGCTCCCGGGAAGTTTCGAGAGACTGCCGGCCATCGGACCCGCAAACTAGTACGATTAAAGGAGCACCAAGCACCGCTGCTTCCTCTATTAACTTCATATTATCCTCTATCGCCAGGGCTCTTTCCGACGCATTTACCGAAGGAAAAAAACCACCTCTAACTAAAGAAACAATGGAAAGATCAGCTTCAGCCAGTTGCTTTTTAACGATTTTAAGGTCTAGTCCCTCTAATACATTTCTCCATATTGAAATACCCTTAATCCCTGCTTTTGAGTAATTATCAATACATTGGGATAGGTTCCATGGCTTATTTGTAAAGGTATGCAGGCAAAGTTTCGAAAAATCTTCCATGTTAAACAGATTTATCCAAACAGCCAAAGAAAGTATAGTATGCCTCTTTGTTCATCCATTTTTGCAAATAAAGGATAACTTCCCTAAAATGATAATCACCCCATTGTGATGATTCACCAGAGGAAACAGATTTACCCTCCGGTATATGATCCCAATTATTTGGATGATGATAAATACTGTGTAGAAGTAAACCCTGATGATTAGGTGATGCACTTAAATAAGGCTCTGACAGTAAAGTTTTCAGTATAGTTAAACCTGCCTGCCAATATTTATTTCCTAACTCAGATTCACCATTATTTTTCAAGATTTGACCCAATCTTAATAATCCTTGTGCCCCTATGGCAGCGGCTGAACTATCAACAGGTTCAATATTATTATAAGGATCGGCGGGGCGGGAGAGATAATCACCTAATTTATGAAGTTGAGGAGCACCTGTATCCCAATAAGGAACACCACAAATGGGGGTATTTTTAATATAAAAATCGCAAGTAGCTTTAGCTGCCTTAAGCATAATAGAAAGCATTTCTGCCTTAGCATTTTTCTCAGAAAAGTCACTTTCAGGCATAGTCTCCAACATTTCAATTTCCTCCGAAAAACCCAGCATCGCCCAGGCTAATCCTCTTGTCCAGGTAGAAAAACCAGTATAACCTTGTTGCGAATTCGGGCATCTGAACTGTCCATCTTTTACATTAAAAACACTTTCATGAGCTGTTCTACCCCACTCGTCATACCGATCTCTTCCTTCCCCATAAAAAACGGAATATTTAGCTGTAGCCTTTATATGTTCTAATGATCTCTCTAACAATGAGATACACTCATCCCCCTCACTTTGCAATAAATGACCTAATTGATGGGAAACCATTAAAATACGGCATGATCTGATGGTATCAACAAACAAAGAATGAGCACCATTAAAAGAATGTATAAAACCACCCTGAGGAATCGAAGTCCATCGGGAAGCCTGAATGGCCCCTGAAATTTTTAAGGCTAATTTGTAAAAATCCATTTCCCATTCATTGTGGGGGATTTTACCTTCTTGCATTAATCTTAATAAATTGCCATAAGTACTTAGGTTATTGAAACCATGGTCATGGACACCAATGTGACTAATATGAGGCGCCATTCTATCGCGGGTTTCCGTTCTGCCATAGTCAAGGAAAGGAGTTTCCCGGGTTGCATCGAATTGTAAAACAGAAGAGCCATACTGAAATCCCTGTGTCCACTCTGTCCATCCTCGCGTCGCATATTTTCCGTTAACGGTAAAAACAGGGGTACCCAAAGCAGGGTCAAAAGATTCCTTAATCGACATGATTTTATCCCCGGATAATTGCCAAAATGTATGGAGTTGTTTTTCAAGGTCTTGCGCCTTCAAATCATAATTTACTACCATCAAGAAAAGGTGTTTTTAGGTGTTTACGTTAAAAAGGTTCTCTTTTAGCCACTAAAAATATCAAATTAATTGAGTAAAATGAATTTTTCTTTGTTAATTTAAAGGCTTCAATTAAAAATGTTATCGTATGATAAGAAGACAATTTATTAAAAATAGCGCGCTTACATTTCTGGGCGCAGCCTTGTTGAACGAAAAATCCCTGGCTCATTCTTTAAAGAAAAAGGAAAGGATTGGTATTCAACTTTACAGTATCAGGGCGGCCATGAAGGAGAATCCATTGGGAACGTTGGAAAAACTTGCCGCTATGGGTTATACCATTGTGGAACATGCCAACTACGTAAACAGGAAATTCTACGGCTATACCCCAACAGAATTTAAAAAGATTCTGGCAGATTTAGGTATGAAAATGCCAAGCGGTCACACCGTATTAAATAAAATTCACTGGAATGAAACCGCCAAAGATTTTACTGATGTATGGAAATATACCATTGAGGATGCAGCGTTTATGGGACAAAAATTTGTCATAAGTCCTTATCTCGATGCCGCTTTGCGCAAATCGTACGATAGTTTTATGGCTCAAATGGATATTTTCAATAAGTCCGGAGAATTATGTAAAAAATCAGGCATGAAATTCGGCTATCATAATCATGATTTTGAATTCAGTGAAAAATTCGATGGCCGTACCTTATATGACATCATGTTGAAAGGAACTGATGCCGATTTGGTTATGCAACAACTCGATACTGGTAACCTTTACAATGGTGGAGCAAAAGCCATAGATATTGTTAATGCCTATCCCGGTCGTTTTGAATCTATACATGTTAAGGATGAAATACTGATCAATGATAATCCTAAAAAATATGAAAGTACAGTTATAGGAAAAGGTATCGCGGGCATTCAGGACATACTTAAGGTATTGGATACCATGAAAAATAAACCCGAGTTGATTATCGAGCAGGAAGCATACCAAAGTGTAGATCCCATGGCTTGCATGAAGGAAAATTACGATAAAATGAAGGCCTGGGGCTATTAATTGTATGGAATTACAACATAAAGTAGCCGTTATCACCGGTGGCGCAAAGGGAATAGGAAGGGAAACGGCCGATCTATTTCTGAAAAACGGCGCCACCGTTGTTATTTTAGATATTGACGACAAAAAGGCAAAAGAGGCCATTGATCAATGGACATCTCAGGGATTTTCTTGCTATTATTTCAAAGTCAATACAGCTCATTATAATGAAGTCCTCAGCGTAGCCGAACAAATAATTAATGAACTTAAAAGAGTTGATATTTTAATAAACAATGCAGGCATAACGAGAGACGCCAGTTTAAAAAATCTTACGCCCGAGCATTGGCAAGAGGTTATTGATGTGAATCTAACTGGCGTTTTTAATTGTACAAAAGCATTTTCTCCCTACATGGTGAATCAACAATATGGACGCATTATCAACGCATCGTCGGTAACGGCTCATTATGGTTCATTTGGACAATCTAATTACGTGGCGACCAAAGCGGCCCTTATTGGATTGACAAAAGTTTGGGCAAGGGAACTAGGTAGCAAGGGAATTACAGTAAATGCCGTTGCCCCTGGATTTATTGAAACCGATATGACGGCTATATTAGGAACTGACTTTATGGGGGAATTAATTCAAAGGACGCCTGTTCGACGTGTTGGACTGCCGCGGGATATTGCCAATGCCTACCTTTTTCTGGCTTCCGAAAAAGCTGGTTTTATTACTGGAACCTGCCTTAATGTAGATGGAGGATTAACTTTGTAGAAGTTATTATTATTTTCTAAAAACAATATCAAAATAGGCGCCAATGAGAAAAAATGCGCGTCCGGTCTCATCATTGATTTTATAATCAAACTGCCTCATATAGCCTAATTGGGTAGAAAACAAGGTGGAAATCCTGTAATTAGCGGAAAGAAAAAATCGGTTTCTTTCAAAATAAGGTTCATTGTCCGTAAAGAAAATTTCATTACTTACAGATAACTGAAAAGGTTTAAATCCCTGAGTATTTTTCCCAAAAGGATAGCTTACACCTAATCTATACCTAAACCTGTTTCTATGGCCATTGGTAGAAAACCTCATTTCTACCCTACCCCGCTGTTCAATGATAAATTTCCCAAGGGGCTGAACCAGAAATAATTGAGGCCAGATTCTGAACTCATCATTATTTTTAGGAAGTACGAAATCCCCTCCCTCTTTATAGGTATCGTATTTTCCTGTAGCCAGAGAGACCCTAAAAAATTTATTTACCTCGAAAGTTAACCCACTTTTAAATTCATGATAATGAAAGTCATCATAATACTTTAAAGAACGTACCTGACCCTCTGCAAAAAAACTCCATTTATCAGATAAGGTGCCTTTCAGATTAATAATATTCCAGGACCCTAAAGATTCATATTGAGCGAAAATAATTACAGCCCTTATGGTAAATAAGAGAAAAAGAATACCTTTCTTCATTTATAAGGAATGGGATGATATTATTTTGAAGTGAATAAATCTTTCAATGTAGATTGCAAAGCTTCGCCTCTCAGATTTTTGCCAATAATTATACCTTCCTTATCAATTAGATAATTTTGTGGAATGGCCTGAATTCCATACGCTTTTGCCACTTCATTATTCCAGTATTTTAAATCTGACACATGTGTCCAGGTAAGATTATCATCATAAATGGCCTTCATCCATTTCTCTTTTGCATTGGGTTGATCTAAAGAAATTCCGAGCACAGTAAAACCATTTTCGTTATATTTTTGGAAAGCATTTACCACATTAGGATTTTCCTGACGGCAAGGACCACACCAGCTCGCCCAAAAATCAATGAGCACATATTTTCCTTTAAACGAAGACAGGCTCACGTCAATACCTGAAGTATCTTTTTGAGTAAAAGGGATAGCAAATTGACCTATATCCGTCATTTTAGCCTTATCAATTCTGTCTTTCATCATTTTTGCCGATGGCAAATTTTTGATATTCTCCGGTAATTGATTGAATAATGGCTCTGTTTTTGAAGCCTCAATGGCATAACCTGCATATTGATTTAGGGCATAAATGGTAACAGCCGATTTATTCATTGGTGAAGTCAGAA